>DATHZY010000175.1:0-6295 GCA_035458325.1 Saprospiraceae bacterium
TTGCTTTGGCCACCTCCGATATTAACACCGTAAACACCACCTTCTTCTTCGCGCAGTTCTTCACGCAGCTTGATCCGGGCAAGTTCAATCAGGGATTGAATCACATAACTTGTATCCGGATGGAAATGATCTGAACCATGATAGATGAGTTGTACCAGTGATTTAGGAGCTTCACCTCTGTAATACACAGAGTCTACTTTCCCTTTTGGAAAACGATCTCCAACATCTTTCCACATCTCATCCCTGCCACCACCTGGCAATGCGCCAAGATATCTGCTGGTCAGTTGTTTCAGGCTGTCCGGATTGAAATTGCCGACAAAGAAGAAATGCATGTCACTGACATCCTTGAATCTGTCCCTGTAGATATCCATTATCTCATTCATCTCAATCTGATCATACGATTCTAGGGAAGGAAAGCCACGGCGCGGATGATTTTGCGAGGTGATACGGGTGACCTTATCTGAATACCAGTTATTCGGATTTGAAAGCAGATTGGCAAACATGCTGCGTTCCTTGCTGAGATATGAATTCAAGGCAGTAGGATCTTCCCTGAATGCCGTGACGTAGGAATAGGTCAGTTGCATCATCGTCTCCACATCCTTGACGGAAGAGGATCCATTAAGTCCTTCATAGCGTTCAAAAATAAATGGACTGACATTGACGCGAAGTCCTGTCAGTTTCTTTTCGAGTGCGGTGGCATTAAACGTACCGACCCCACTGGTACCGATGACACTTGAGGTACTCCTGGCAGATGGATACAATTCATCGCTGTACAGTGAATGGCCACCAACACTATAGGCGTTCATGAGAATCTCATCGTTCTTAAAGGACGTAGGCTTGGCACTCACCATGACACCATTTTCAAATTCCCAATGATGCACATCAAGTGTGCTGTCATAGGTATAATTTAAAACGGCTCTTGGAGCAAATGTGCCTGGCAGAAGTGGTGCGGAGACATCAACATCTTTATAGGGCTCCATTGTTTTCATGGAGGTGGCCTTCATCATCCCGATAAGGTCAAGGGAATCCGGATACATCTCCTTGTCTTTTTCAGGGCCGGTGATAATGATCACACGGTTTTGGTCAATAATCCATTTCTTGGCCAGTTGACTCACCTCAGCAGTGGAGATGGTGGGCATCATCGATGCATACATTTCAAAATGCTGGGTGGCATTCGGAATCGGATTGTCATCGAGGAAATTATTGACAAGCCGTTGCACTACACGTGAGGATTCCAATTTAGCTTCTTCCAGAACAGACTGCTCAGCCTGGCGCATGATGTTTGCTTTTTCCCTCTCGAGTTCGGCATCGGTAAAGCCATGTTGTAACACTCTTTGATTTTCATCGAGTAAAGTCTGATATGCCCGTCTGGTATCTTTTGGCGCTGCTACAGCATAGCTGCTATAGGTGGCCAGTTCGCCAACATCCTGACCAAATCCTGTGTATCCAAAAATATACGGAGGGGTTCCTTCCTTGGCAATATCGGATAACCGCCTTCCAAGCATCCGGTTGTATAGGTTCTCTACCAGTCTTTGCCTGTAGTCCAGCAATGAAGTCACTTTAGCATATTTATGCTTGTAGATGATCTGGATATTGGCATTCGTAGCTTCAGGATCTGTAATAACCCTGGCTAGTGTATTCGTATGCACAGGTACTGCATTTGATTCTTTCTTGCGCCCCATCGATTTGGAGGCAAGGCCACTAAACTGCTCCTTGATCTGCTTTTCGATTTTATCTGGATCAACAGCGCCAACGACAAAGAGTGCCATCAGTTCGGGGCGGTACCAATCTGTGTAGAATCGCTTGATCACATCATAAGGCGCTGTATTGACGATGTCAGGATCACCAATGGGCAAACGTGAGGCATAGCGCGAGTTGTAATACATCATCGGCAGGTATTGCTGCATCATACGTTGATCCGGGCTCAGCCGGCTCCTCCATTCCGAAATCACCACACCACGCTCTTTATCCACTTCAGCTTCTTCAAATGTAATCCCGCCAGCCCAATCCTTCAGGATGAGTAATCCATTATCAAACTGCTCGGTATCATCTGTGCGCACCTGGAGCATGTAGACGGTTTCATCGAAACTGGTATATGCATTGAGGTCAGGTCCAAAGCGTGAACCCACACGCTCGAGGTAACTGACCAGTTCATTCTTTGAGAAATGCTCGGTACCATTGAAAGCCATGTGCTCAATAAAATGAGCGAGTCCAAGCTGGTCCGGATCTTCCTGCATAGAGCCTGCTTTCAGGGCCAACCTGAGCTCAGCCCGGTTTTCCGGCTTTGCATTCACTTTGATGTAGTAGGTCAGTCCGTTTGGTAAAGTCCCGATCCGGACGGATGGATCCATTGGGATAGCAGACATACCTGATCCAGGCAATGGTGCCGGTGGAGTCGGAGGCGCCGGTGGTGGGGCAGGAGCTTCAGTACCAGGATTTTTTGGGGAATCAGATACAGTGCCTTTGGTTGTTTTTGGGGTACAACTAATGCTAAACAAAAGGAGTCCCAGAATGGTAACAATTGATTTCAGCATGAGAAATGATTTAGAAAGATTGAATATCGGAAAAAATAGCCAAATTAGACCCACCTTACTGAAATCAGATGCGGGAGTAGCTCAGGGGTAGAGCATTAGCTTCCCAAGCTAAGGGCCGTGGGTTCGATTCCCATCTCCCGCTCTTCTTAAGTGAAGAACGAAAAACGAAGAGTGAAAAATGAAAAGTGAAAAAAGATGGTTCGACGCTCACTAATCAGGAAGATTTTGGTTGGCCATGTTTAAGTAAAACCTCTGCTCGAACTGCTCACTTCTAATTTCCAACTAATCTGCCACTAATTCACGCTAATTTCCGCCAATTAGTTTTCATTGAGTAGTATTTTATATACAACTCATCAATTTAAACTGCTAACTGCTAACCTCTAGCTGCTCACTTTCATTCGCCGCGGAGTTTTTCATCCTGCCTGTTGGCGATATCGATGATACCTTTCATCGTACGGGCGATGGCAAAAAAGATCATATAGACCATGGTGAGAACAAACCATAACCAGCGAATGGAGCCTACATCGTCGATATGCTTGCCGCTCAAGAGATAGCACCAGCCATAGCTAAAGGCAAGAAGTCCAAGGTAGAACATGACAGACTTGCTCCAGTATGGGACTATCGGCTCAATTCGAAGAGCAACCAGGCTGTTGAGTATTACAAAACACAACATCATGGCGGTGGCCACGATCCAGGAACCTGCATTGACTTCAAATAATTGGTTGCCGTGAGGCAACATCTTATCCAGAAGGGTAAAAACCAGGATCATAGCAGCTACCAGAGCAGCCTGATAAAGTGGTTTTTCAAAAATCGTTACGAGCCTGGATGGTTGTGTCATGTTATTTAGAAATGGGTATTCCTGTGAGATCATAATCTGAGGCACCCGTAATCATCACCATGGCAAAGGTTCCCGGAATGAGTTTCTTATCTGTTTGATCAATCCAGATCTCATTGTCCACTTCGGGAGAGTCATACTCTGATCTGCCTACGTACTGGCCACCTTCTTTCCGGTCAATCAATACTTTCAGGGTCTTGCCGATCATGGCTTCGTTGTGTGCCAGCGAAATAGATTGCTGTATCGCCATGATTTCTTCAGCGCGTTGTTTTTTAACTTCTGCCGGCACGTCATCCTCGAGGACATAACCGCGGGTTCCTTCCTCGTGCGAATATTCAAAGACCCCTACCCTGTCAAACTTTGCTTGCTTCACAAAACGGCACAAAGCCTGATGGTCTTCTTTAGTTTCGCCCGGAAATCCTACAAGGAAAGTAGTGCGCAGTTTAATTTCCGGATGTATCTCACGGATTTTCTGAAGTAGGTCTGATGTCTCTGCCGAAGTGATCTGCCTGCGCATCCGTTGCAAGACAGGGTCACTGTAATGTTGTAAAGGCATGTCCAGGTAACTGCAAATCTTAGGTTCCGCTTTCATGACCTCAATCACTTCCAAAGGAAACTTGTGCGGATAAGCGTAATGTAACCTAATCCATTCGATGCCTTTGATTTCACAGAGCTTCTCAAGCAATTCCGGCAAGGCTCTCCGTTGATAAAGGTCCAAACCGTAATAAGTCAGTTCCTGTGCAATCAGGATCAACTCTTTAACCCCACGGTTAGCCAAATGCTCAGCCTCCTTGATCAGGCTTTCAATCGGCCTGGAAACATGACCGCCCCGCATCAAGGGAATCGCGCAAAAAGAACAGGTGCGGTTGCAGCCTTCGCTGATCTTGAGATAGGCATAGTGTGCTGGGGTAACAATACTTCGTTCGCCAAGCAGTTCGTCCTTGTAGGTAGCCCCCATTGTCTTGAGTAAAGAAGGCAATTCCATCGTACCAAAGTAGGCATCTACTTCAGGGATCTCCTTTTCGAGATCATCTTTATACCGTTGGGAAAGGCAGCCGGTGACGTATAATTTCTCGAGACGGCCTTCTCTTTTCTCGCCTGCGTATTCGAGTATCGTATTGATAGATTCCTCCTTGGCGAGGTCGATAAATCCGCAAGTATTGATTACAACCACCGGGGTAGCCCCCTTGGTTTCGTGTTCCACCTCAAATTGATTAGCTTCGAGTTGGGATTTGAGGACTTCTGAATCAACAGTATTTTTACTGCATCCGAGGGTGATGATCTTGATTTTCTTCGGATGTAAGGTTTTGGTACGCAAAGTGCTGAAGGATATATTTGAAGGTGCAAATATATCTCAATTCAGGCTGGCGAAAGGAATCCCGTATAGGGGCGAAACAAATCACCCTTATTAATCGTTACAGAACACATGATCAGAAGGTTTATACCACTCATTTTAATCCTTTGTCCGATAGTCAGTTATGGGCAGTTTGGAGTTAATGTCAAATACCTCTTCGGTCAGTCTGAAATACTGGATTCTGTAAACATTAGTCAGGATGGCATCCAGGCATCCTTAGAATACAGTTTCCGTCTCAAGCAGAATCGAATAGAATTTCACCCAGGACTAGGATATCGGTTTACCTTTAAAGAGGACAGTTATGACGGGTATTTTACGGCATTTGATTTTGATATCAATACGGCTGTTTACCCATTTGATTTTGAAGGGGACTGTGATTGTCCTACATGGTCTAAGGATGGAACGCTCATCAAAAAAGGTTTCTTTCTTGAACTAAGCCCAGGTATATCCTATCAAACATTGCATAGGGATAAATTTATATCACTCGGTGATCCTCAACCTGAACCTATTCAATCTTCGGCATTTTTGTTTAAATTCAGTGCTGCAGCTGGTTTAGATATTGGCATTACAGAACAGTTTACATTAACACCGATGTTTTCCTATACCTTACTTACTGGTAATGAATGGGAAGGATTACTCCGAAGCGGATCAAGCGGTAATCTTGATGATTATGCCTATCTCGGTGCTGGACTACGCCTTGCCTACAAGCCTGATCCCAAGCGTCGGCGGAGGTTCTGACGATAGCACTCCCATAGCACGATACCGGCACTTGTCGCCACATTAAGCGAATGTTTGATTCCATCCTGAGGTATTTCAATACTCTGTTGACAACGCTTCAGCACTTCCGGATCAACACCTCGCATCTCGTTTCCAAATATCAACGCAATAGGAAATAATTCCGTGAGATTAATCTGATCCAGGTTGACTGCATGGTCCGTTTGCTCAACAGGCAAAATGGTATAACCTGATGATACCAGTTCATCAAGAGCAGTCAATGTATCAGGAAATGACTTCCATGCAACTGATTCGGTAGCACCCAATGCTGTCTTTAATATTTCTGCATGAGGAGGATGGACGGTTATACCACAGAGGTAAATGGCCTCCACGGAGAATGCATCACACGTCCTGAAAATAGCGCCCACATTCAGACCAGACCTGAGATTATCCAGCACAATGCAAACCGGCATTTTCTCGGCTGCTTTGTACTCCGATAGCTCGGGCCGCTGCAGTTGATCTGGTGTAAGTTGTTTCATGCGGGTCAATTAAGTCGTTGGTTTAGTGTCCAATTTACCACTTTTGAATTTGCCGGGGTGATATTCTATGGTTTTCCCCTGCGGTCATGAGGATGCTTAATATAAAGCAAAGGGTCATTACCATCTGGGTGTAATGGATGTTGCAGGAGCAAACCATTCGACTCCGCTCTGCGCACCGCTCCTGCAACGGCAATGAGTTTATAAGTGCTATTTTTAAGCCCCATCATGAAAAGTTTACCTAAGATCCCCTGGTTCGACATCCTTGCGGCGTTACTGCTTTACGCCATAGTCCTTATCTATCAGGGCTATGAGTATGGGC
>DATHZY010000176.1:0-8245 GCA_035458325.1 Saprospiraceae bacterium
TCGCGATGGCTTCTGATACGACCATTGTCTTCAGGGACATCCCATATGCCCGGTTATTTGAAAGAGCAGCTTCCGAAAAGAAGATGGTGTTTATGTATTTCCATTTTGACGGCTGCGGTGCATGTGTCCAGATGGAAAAGACGGCTTTCCGCGATAAGGAGGTCGCTGATGTATATAATTCAAGTTTTGTAAGCTTTAATGTGAATACACTCAAGGGTGAGGGTATAGAGACGAACAAAATTTACAATGTCCGTAGTCACCCTACTTTCTTATTCCTGGATGATGAAGGCAAAATCCTGCATAAGCTGGTGGGTGTCTTTTCACCGGATAGCTTTCTGATGGAAGCCCGGCGCGTATTAAATGGAGAAAGTACGTATTCAAAAATGGTCGGCCAGTATAAAGCCGGAAATCGTGATCCACAGTTTTTATTTGACTATTGTTATTTCCTGCGCGATGCAGCCGAGCTCACAGTACCCCTCATTGGCGAATACATACAAACCCAATCTGTGGCAGACTTCGGCCAGGAGAAGAACATCCGGTTTATCTATGAGTTTGCACTCCATCATTTTGAAGTGGGGATACCATTTAATTCGCCGGCCTACAATTTCATGCTCGAAAACCAGGATAAATTCGTGGCTTATTTTGATAAGGACCAGGTCATCGCCAGGTTAATCTGGATTGCTCATCGAACAGCCAATGAGGCCATTGACACGCAGGATGATGTTCTGTTTAATCAGGCACTTGCGGTGATAGAACAGTTCCCGACAGGCAAGGAATTATGGTTTAAAGAAATGGATGGAAGGACCACGGGTGTCATTTTTGAAAAGAATATCCCGCTGACACTTAAAATGGCATATGAAAAGGAAAAGGGAAACACCTCCCAATACCGTGCGTTAACAAAGGAATATATTCAAAACGCCTGGGATGATCCCGATGCTTTAAATAATATGGCCTGGAATTGTTATGAATTCGAACAAGATCCGAATGCGTTGAAAGAGGCAATAAAATGGTCGAAAAGGTCAATCAAACTTGATAATAATTATGCCAACAATGACACCTATGCAGCCCTGCTTTATAAAAGCGGGAAACATAAGAAGGCTTATGGGCAGGCACAGAAAGCGCTGGCGATAGCCAGAGAACAGAATCTTGATTACCAGGAAACCATGGACCTGATCAAGCGATTTGAAAACGTCCAGTCTAAATAAATACTGATCATACAAACACTAAACGCATGAAATTATTTTCTCTTTTTACTTCCCTGGTATTATCCTCTGGTTCTTTAATGCTATGCGCCCAGGACACCTTCTCCATCGTCGCTGCCGACTCCACAACCAGAGAAGTTGGCAGTGCCGGTGCCTCATGCTTAGATTTGTTTTTAACGGGTTTTAATGACGACTCCTTCCTGGGCGATCTGCTGCCTGATACGGGAGCTATTAATACACAGGCCTTTTATCTTCCAGCCAATCAAAACAATGCCCGTACACGGATGAGGGCGGGTGATACCCCGATCCAGATTATCAACTGGCTGGCCAAGAATGATGCCCAAAACAATTCATCCATCCGACAGTATGGAATCGCTGGCTTTTCAAACACAAACGTCAGCGCTGCAGGATTTACAGGCGTGAATACAAATGTTTACAAAAACCACATCACAGGAAATATCGGGGGTATCTATTATGCTATCCAGGGTAATATCCTGCTAGGCCAGGAGATTCTCGATTCAATGGAATCCAGATTTAGAATTGAAAGCGGCGATCTGGCTTGTAAATTAATGGCTGCCCTCCAGGGAGCTAAAGTCGTAGGTGCAGATACCCGCTGCACACCCGACGGCACTTCATCCCTGTTTGCTTTTTTAAAGGTAGCACAACCGGATGATACGTATGGCAACCCATCATTTCGCATATCATTGCGTACCCGCGATAATACGGGCATCGAACCCATCGATTCACTCCAGGCTATTTTTGATACTCAACATAGTTGTGTTTTGAGCGCTGTACATGAACCGGTACAAAGCAAATTATTAAGCGTGTATCCCAATCCTGCAAGTGATGAAATCACCATCAAAACTGACCCGTCACTCATCGGATCTCAGTTCATCATCTCAGATTCATCCGGTAAGGATCTGATGGTGGACACCTTCACCGGAGAAATCAGAAAGATAGATGTTCACCGATTTGCCGCAGGCATGTACATTCTACGGGTTGGCTCATCTCACAGGGTGAGTTTCGTAAAAAATTGAAGGTATTCCTGGGTTATAACCCCGGATTGCAAAATCGACCTTACCAGTTTGGCTTCTTTCAGAAGCCAAACTAAAGTGCCGTAGGCACGACCGATATTTTAACGATGGATTTTAATCCGTCGCAGCAAAAGCATCCGTCAATAAAACATCTGGCACCTGGCCATCCGTCGCATCTGTCGCACGGGCCCTATCCCTCTAACATCCATCGCCAGAAAACACTATCTTTAATCAACAACCGTTTCGAAATGAAATCACTTACGCATCTTGTTATCCTCTGTGTGTTGATCACATCAGGTATTTCAGCACAAACAAATACCCACTTTACCAATCCCCTGATCCTTGACATCCTCAAGGGCAATTACGATCCCGCTGATTACATGCCGGCCTTTCCGGTAGATGATCCATTTGCCATCAGTCAAGACCTGGTCAACAGGATCAGTCCGGACTCGATGAAAGCCACTCTGCTCGCCCTGCGCACATTTCACAATCGTAACACAGCCTCAGATACTGTCGCCGCAGATCAAGGGATCGGCGCCGCCCGCAAATGGGTGTTGTCACAGTTTGAGAGGTACCGTATCCAACAAAGTGAAAGGCTAGTCACAGGGTATTTACAATTTGACCAGGATGTATGCGGGATGGAAAGGCATAAGAATGTATTGGCTGTCTTACCAGGCAGGGATGCATCAGATCCATCTTGTATTATTATCGAAGCACACCTGGATAGCCGATGCGCAGACAACTGTGATATCAATTGCCTCGCAGAAGGTATGGAAGACAATGGCAGCGGTGTGGCCCTGGTCCTTGAACTGGCGCGCATCATGAGCTCCTATGTCTATGATCATACGATCGTCTTTATGACGGTGACCGGCGAAGAACAAGGCCTGGTGGGCTCAAACGCATTTGCAGATTATGCTGTTGCCCAAAACATCCCGATCAAAGCTGTATTGAACAACGATATCGTCGGAGGTATCATTTGCGGAGAGACCTCGTCACCTCCATCGTGCCCGGGGCTTAATCACATCGACAGTACCCAGGTCAGGTTGTTTTCATTTGGTGGCTTCAACTCACCACACAAGGCACTCAACCGTTTTATAAAACTTGAATATCAGGAGATGATCCAGCCATTGGCACCTGTTCCGATGATGCTGACGATCATGTCCGCTGAAGACCGCACAGGTCGGGGGAGCGATCATATACCTTTCAGGGAAAACGGATATGCGGCCATTCGCTTTACTTCAGCAAACGAACACGGCAATGCTGATGTGAGTGACCCGGATTATCATGACCGCCAGCACACTTCAGAGGACATCCTCGGCCTGGATACCGATGGCGATGAAGTGATCGACAGTTTTTTTGTGAATTTCAACTATCTCTCCCGCAATGCAACTATCAATGGCAATAGTGCCGCGATGGCTGCCCTGGGGCCAGACCGTCCTTCCATCAAATCGTTTGGACAGGATGGCGACTTTCTCTATATCGAAATCGAAGACTCCCTGGACCTCAATCATTATGTTGTGGGCCTGCGTGTCAATACCAATGACTTTGACACGCTGTATTATATTTCAGGGTCAAAGTCTGGTGTATTTGAATTGCCCAGCAGACAGTTAAATATTTTCTTATCGGCCGCATCGATTGACAGCAGGGGCATTGAAAGCCTCTTTTCGGATGAAGTGCTGGCCCGCCTCACCGACACCCACGAAGAAACGGCAGGTACCCATGGCATTGAATTGCTCCAAAACAGACCAAATCCATTTGATGAATCCACCATCATCAGTTTTTTAGTCCATGGCCCGGCCACAAACCATACCGCCGGGATTGTGATCACCGATATGAATGGTAAAATGATAAAGGAAATTCCGGTAGAAGTCAAAGAAGGCATGAATGAAGTACTCTATCATCATGGTTACAATATGGTCGGGACGTTCCTCTACTCCTTGTATATCGATGATCAGTTGATCGCTACAAAGAAGATGGTGTTTGCGAATTAATTTTTTCCTTTGTCTAACGATCGCCTGATCAACTCGCCCTTACTATTGATCTCCAGCACCTGATAGATATGTTTGATATGCGTGCGCACAGTATCTAATGAAATGCCAAGCTGGTCAGCCGTCATTTTATAACTGAGGCCATTGACGATACAATCCACGATTTCTTGTTGGCGCTGCGTCAAGGGGCCATCTTCTTTTTTCGGCACAGGGGCAAAGTGTTCGACCACCTTGCGCGCGATACTGGGTGACATATAAGAGCCCCCACGATGTACTGTCAGGATCGCATCCCGTATCGTGACCAGGGAGACCCGTTTAGACAGATAGGAACAAGCCCCTGCACACAAGGCAGCAAAGATCTTTTCACTTTCCTCAAAGGTGGTCAGCATGATCACGTCAACACCCGGCCGTAATTTCTTGATGGAAGGGATTCCTTCAATACCGGACATACCAGGGAGTTGGATGTCCAGCAGGATGACCGCAGGAACAATCCGCGCATCGGTTTCGAGGGCTTTTAGAAAATCCTCTATCGAATCAGCGGTATACAACAAATCAAATTGTGGATCACCACCAAGAAAAGTTCTCAGGCTTTCCCGGATGATCGGGTCGTCTTCTACAATGGCCAGGGGTATGGGTTTCATGCTTCAAAGGTACATCTCCTGATCATGGTCGATATCACATCTTGATGCGAGGGGTTATAATGTTCCTAAAATCAGATACTTTGCAGCCGCATTGTTAATACGTCAATGATTCCAGGCGAAAATCCGGCATTGTATACTCCTCTCCATGCCCAGCATCTCCGGATGGTGTGCCTATTCCTTTCCTGGATGTGCACGTCCTTGCTAAGTGCACAGCATCACCCAACCGGGCAGGCGCTCACCATCGAGGACGGCCTGGGCTTTAGAAGCGTAACATCCATTACCCAGGACAGGCAGGGATTGATGTGGATCGGTACCCGCCAGGGACTCAATCGCTATGATAGTTACCGGTTTACCCGATTTGGAAATGATCGTCGAGCCGATCAGTTTTTTCCGGGAGGTGATATCCTCATTGATGGTATCCATACAGTCAGCGACAGTCTATTGTGGATGGTGGCTGATTATCGGCTATATACCTTTAACCGCAACAATTTTCATTACCGCGATATCACAGAGTCATCAGCGATACATGGGAAAGTATTGCAGCTCCAGCCTGCGATGGATGGAAGTATGTGGGCTGTCTGGGAGAATGAAGGACAGTTATTCCTGGGACGAAGTGAAGCTGGTACCCCTTTTAAGAAATTGGCTTCTGTCGCAAAGGGCAGACGCGAACTTTCCAGCCTGGCAATTGATACAGCAGGCTATGCATGGTGGAGCAGCGTGAATGCAGGACTGAGGAAATACACACCCCAGGGCCAACTCTTACATGAAGTACAAATCGACAGTTCCGTTTGGTATGGAACGATGAGGTATTTTTCGCCGGTATTTGTGGACAAGCAAAACCGGGTATTTGTTTTTCCAAAAAGTAAAAACCAGATTTGGCTGTATCATCCGGACGAAAGGCGAATTGAAGTCATCGCTGACAGCCTGTCGACTATAGCCTACAATGTCGCGGAGGACAATCAGGGAAATCTTTGGTTCTCTACCAAGACAGAATTGTTTCGCTGGAACCCCGACAGGTCCTGGACGGATTATTCAGAAGTACTGAAAGAGGCGCTACAATTCAGCATCATACATGGGATATACGAGGATCAGACCAACCTGCTCTGGGTGGCTACGGACAATGGGTTGATCAGGATTCCAAACCGTAAGCAATATTTCCAGACACGGATTAGCCAGCCTGGGGTAGACTGGGGAAATGAGATGCGTAGCATCTTTGAGGATCGATCCGGCAGGGTATACGCTTATTGTGAGTTTGGTGATATTGGTATACACCGTGTTTCCTTTCCGGAGAGCCGGGCAGAAAAGGTCTTTATCCCCGGAGAGCAACACCCAAATATTTACTTTCTGGAAGAAGCAAAACATTTTATTGCCGATCAGCATGAAAATGTGGTTTGGACACTGACAGATCAACTGATTAAAATAGATCTCACCACTATGAAGCCAATCTCCATTTTGGATTTCGGCGGCATGGCGGATAAATTTTCTTCCAATCCGCTCACCCAGCTAAAAGATGGTTCATTCTTATTGGGGAGCACCCTTGACCGACTGACGGTTTATCATCCGGTGACAGAAAATCGTACAAAACTGCTGAAGGAAAGCCGGAACGAATTTACATCTATACCTACCCGGTTCTTCCTTGAAAATATGGACGGATCTATCTGGGTGGCTACCGATAATAATGGCTTATACCGTATCAGCCGGGATGGAAAAATTATCAGAAACCTGACAACGGAGACTTCCCCTGCGCTGAGCAATAACCATCTGCTGGCACTATATTATGATGCGGACAGCATCCTGTGGATAGGCACCTTTGGCGGAGGGCTCAATCGATTTGATGAAACCGCCAATACTATCCGGATTTTTGATCAAAAGGAAGGTTTGGCAGATGACAATGTCACAGGTATCCTGAGTGATGCTGAGGGAAATATCTGGGCCAGTACGTACAATGGACTTTCCTGTTTGCGAAAGAAAGAAGGGTCCATCCAGAATTTTTATGAAGACGATGGTTTATCCAACAATGAATTCAACTACACCTCTTTCTACAAGGATCGTCAAGGAAGACTTTGGTTTGGTGGCATGAATGGTGTTCAGTATTTCAATCCCGCGGAGATTCTTGAACAAAGGCCCAATCCACCGATGTCTTTTACCGGTTTTTCAAAGTACAACCGTCTGCTGGATAGTCTGGAGACAAGCATCCTGGGAGACCTGACGATGGCCCCTATCCAGATTTCACCGTATGACAGTTATTTTCAACTGACATGGACACTACCCAATTATTTCAATCCCGAGAAAAACAGATATTACGTCTGGCTCGAAGGACTTGAAAACGATTGGTCTTATATTGGTAATATACCTACGATTCGTTTCCATAAACTTCCGGCAGGTGATTATGTACTGCATATCAAGGGCGCTGATAGTAAGGGTAACTGGAGCGTGTCGGAGCTTTCTGTGCCCATTCATGTCAACCAGATATTTTTCAGGACCTGGTGGTTTATTGCCGCGTGTATCCTGGTGATAGGTTCCCTGATTTACGCTTTCGCCAGGTATCGCCTTCAAAGGCTTTTGGAAATGGAAAGGATGCGTACGCGTATCGCCGGGGACCTGCATGACGAGGTTGGATCTATGTTGTCCGGATTGGCCATGCAGGCAGAGATCATGGAACTGGACCAGGAAAAAGCAGATTCTGCCCGACTGCATCGGATCATTGAAATCAGCCGATTGACACTGTCTAAAATGCGCGACGTCGTTTGGTCGATTGACAGTCGACGTGATCAGGTCAAGGACTTGCTGGACCGTATGCGGGAGAATGCAGAGGAGATGCTGACACCACGGGACATTATCTTTCAGTTTGAACTCGGTGAATTACCCTTGGAAAAAAAACTGCCCGTCGATGAACGCCAGCATTTATTTCTCTTTTACAAAGAAGCCATAAACAATATCGCTAAACATTCCAATGCGACCCAGGTAACTATTCACTTCGGGCAGTTTGCCGACCATTTCGAATTGTCCATACAAGACAACGGCACCGCATTCGCATCCGGCACCACCTCTTCAGGTTTTGGATTACAAAACCTGGAAATGCGTGCGAAGAAACTTGGAGCCACTTTTCTCTTGAATAAAGAAGAGGGCTTTAAAGTGGGTCTGCGTATGAAATCAATTTAAATGATGCGTTGACAGTCCGTAAAGACAATTGACTGTATTCGATGTTTTCAATATATCCCAACAAATGCCATAGGCCCAACCGATATTTTACGGCCGGGCTTTAAGCCGACACGGTATCACATCAAGATGTGATACCTCACCCCATTGCCCTCCGCTACATTTGCTGATACCAGTGAAATACGAAATCACTGCCTCACAATCAAAGCAAAACGAAAAAC
>DATHZY010000177.1:0-3014 GCA_035458325.1 Saprospiraceae bacterium
AACACTCCCCATGGCCACCTTAGAAGACCTCCTGGCCGGAACACATACCTTTGAACAAGAAGAAACCCCGGTTGGTGAAGTTTCAGATCATGTGATCTTATACGGGAGGACAGGCAAGCCTATCAAGGCCAAGACCAAGAACCAGAAGAAAATGGTGACGGCCTGCGATCTCAATGACGTTGTATTCGCAGTTGGCCCTGCAGGTACCGGAAAAACGTATACCGCGGTTGCCCTGGCCGTACGCGCCTTGAAAAACGCCATGGTCAAGAAGATCATCCTGACCCGCCCTGCTGTTGAAGCGGGTGAGAATCTGGGATTTCTGCCGGGTGACCTTAAAGAAAAGATTGATCCGTATTTACGGCCTTTGTATGATGCGCTGGATGATATGATCCAGATTGATAAGCTGAATTACTTCATGCAAAACCGGATCATCGAAGTAGCACCCCTCGCGTATATGCGTGGGCGCACGCTTGACAATGCCTTTATCATCCTGGATGAAGCACAGAATGCTACAGAAGGGCAGATTAAAATGTTCCTGACACGCCTTGGTCCATCAGCCAAGTGCATCATTACCGGGGATTTATCACAGATTGACCTTCCAAGGAGTGTACACTCCGGCTTTCGGAAAGCTATTGACTTGCTGGGCCATCTTGATGGTATCGCCACGGTCAGGTTAAGTGCCGACGATGTCGTCAGGCACAGGCTCGTAAGGGATATCATTATTGCATTTGAAAAGGATGCAGAGAAAAAAAGAATTGCTGAGCAGAAAAAAGGGGAGGAAGAATAAACAACCATGTCAATTGCAAATCAACTATCGTTACCCCAGCAGAAGCTGAGCGGTACCGTCATTCTGGAACCATCCAAAAGTATTTCTAACCGGGCACTGATCATCAGGTCCCTCTGTAAAGATCCTTTTGAAATACATCGCCTCAGTACAAGTGATGATACAGATGCACTTATTGCTATGCTGGCCTCCACTGATGAGGTACTATACAGTGGGCATGCAGGCAGCAGTTATCGTTTTATGGTGGCCAGGGCCTGCCTGGGAGATCGTGAAGTCAAGATAGATGCTTCTGAACAACTTCGACGCCGACCAATTGGTCCCTTGGTGAAAGCACTGCAAGCACTCGGAGCCGATATCACGTATCTCAATAAAGAAGGATTTCCCCCATTGCAGGTAAAGCCGACAAACAAGCTTGGTGTAGACGTCAACGAAGTCACGCTACAGGCAGGTATCAGCAGCCAGTATCTGACAGCTTTGCTATTGATTGCTCCTATGTTGCCCAAAGGATTAACGATTCACCTGACAGGTGAACTGGTCTCCGCGTCCTATGTGCAGATGACCCTGGCGATGATGGCGTTTTTTGGTATTGAACATCAATGGACAGATAATACGATACGTATAGAACATGGTGCCTACATCGCAAAGGATTATGCGGTAGAAGGTGACTGGTCAGCAGCTTCGTATTTCTATTCGATGGCAGCACTTGCTGAGCAGGCAGAGATATTTATTGAAGGCTTAAAGGAAGACAGTATCCAGGGTGATGCCGTGACGAAAGATATATATGCCCAGTTGGGCGTCGAAACAACCTTTACTGAAAACGGACTGGTCATAAACAAAAAAGGCATCAAGGAAAAACTGAAGGAATTCAAATATGATTTCTCCCTTTGTCCGGATATTGCCCAGACCGTGATGGTGACGTTAGCAGGATTAGGTATCAAGGGAGTCCTAACCGGCCTGAAGACACTCCGGATCAAGGAAACAGATCGCATCCTGGCTATGTCTACCGAACTGGAAAGAGTCAAGACAAAGGTGCTCGTGAAAGAAGAAGGGGAAAATCTGACCGTGATTGTAGTCGGCAAGGCAAAATGGAAAGACAGGGGGAGATTTAATACCTATGAAGATCACCGCATGGCGATGGCTTTCACCCCACTGGCATGCATTCATCCGGTGATCATCAAGGATCCTGATGTCGTCAGTAAATCCTATCCGGGATTCTGGAAAGATATCATAGCGATCGGTATCAAGTGCGAGAAAATAAAGGTGAAGTAAACAGGAAAGTTATCGATCGACAGTGTAGTACACTGGGTTAATAATTTTTGAAAATTAATATTCGCATCGTTCTGTTGCATCATTCCACTTGCCACCCCGATCAAGGCAGGCATCTATTTGAAAGAACCTTTTTATTTTAGGTTGGATGGATAGAATGAGCACTAATATTAAAATAAGGGGTATCAAAAATTTAAATAATTTACGATTCATTTATTTCAATATTGTGAATGGTGAAGTCTATTTGCATTCAACCTCAATGATCGGGGAGAGATTGTCGATTAAAACATGACCATTGAATTTTTTCTCCTGGGATATTGAATAAAAAGCTTCAATGGTGATATAGGTGTAGTTGTTGTGCGGAGTTAAAATCATCTCAAATGGCTTCCATTCCTGATTGGTAACCGCACTGCTTTCCGCAAGTACTTCCAACTTTTCACAGGTATAAATACCGCCCCATACAATAACCTTTACTGGCTGAATAAAATTTTCAAGATTATGGGTTCCATTTTTAATTGTTTCAGCAGTAGCACTCTTATACGTATGTGTTTGAGCCATCATGGCTGTCAGCGAATAACAAGTCCCTGCCCTTAAGGGTGTAAAGAGTCTTTGACCAACTGATTCGTAAGTACCATTCGCACGAGCTACAAGGCCCAGATAAGTAGAGCCATCTTGTGGTTGCATGCCGACCTCCCAGGCACCATCAGGGACAGGATGTATATCAGGAGGAGATTCGCCCGGAAATGCATTGAAGCCGCAATCATCCCACATCTTTATGGGTAGACCTCCGGCACTACCTCTATGCGGAATATCCTCAAAGGACGGATTCATTAGGAGGATCGTATCCTGCCCTTGAAGGGAGGTGCGGCAATAGATCCCCAAAAGGGAAAGTGCTAGAAGGCTAATCGGGTTCACAATGTTTTTCATATGTCACCCTCCAAATCTACGTCAATGTAAATCATTA
>DATHZY010000178.1:0-7557 GCA_035458325.1 Saprospiraceae bacterium
TGTCTTGCCTCCTCCCAGGAAATTAAACTGAAACCGGGTCCCGTTTTGTTCGGCGAGCGTCATCAGGTAATCAAACGTGTCAAAAGGATCTTTTTCCTTTACGTTCTTTACTCTCGTGTAGTCAGAATAATCTTTTACAGATTCGATCAGGTTCCAATGTTTCAATAATCGCCCACCAAGCGCTTTCCACACAGGTTTGCTACGCCAGTAAAATGGAATATCTACATCACATGTCGGAATGATCGAATATCCTGACGTTACTGCTGGAATCAAATAGCCAATTGACTGCAACCAACGATGCATTAAAGTGGCATATTCATCCACAATCGGGCGGAGGATGAATCGATTTTTGACCACCATGGCTGCAGCAGCCGGAAACCGATGATGCAAATCCTTTTTAGTGTGCAGTGTTTCCTCCCAGCGGGTAAGCATAAAAAAGACACCTGCAAAGAGATCCACCCCGCAGTGTATACGATCTCTGGAAATTTCAAGATGCTCTTTGCCATACATCATCACTATTCCCTCAAATCCCAGGGATGAAGTCTCTACCATCTCCCTGGGCAGATATGCCGGATCGATATAGGACTTTCCCTCAGGCACCCTCCCGAAAAAATCATCAGCGATAATCATCGACTTGTCCTGCCACCTCATTTCATAGGCAGTGATTCCTTCTTTTACAGTGATCTCCACCTCGATTCCACAATAGTGCGTCAGCAGCGTCCTGGCAGCATAGGTTCGCTCAGGGATGAAGTTGTTTGGTATATAGACAGTGATCATTGCAGGACAAATATAACCACTCCCGTGGCGCAGGGATGCGTGTTACTTTTTGCATTGCCCAAAAAGTAACCATGGTTCGACCTGCTACCCCGCAACCAAGTGCTACAGCTCACCAACCAAACCTCGTCGCGCTAAAAACTCGCTATTTCTTTCGGGCAATTGATTGGTTTCCTGGTTTGCTGTCTCGCCTATTCTGGTGCCACTTGCACTTCTTTCTGGCTTTATGGCCAGAAAGAGGTCGTCCGGTCTGCTCGGACAGATTTGGGTCACAGATTGTTACCTATTCGAAATGATTTATTTAGAGAAACCTTTATTAAAAATGATTACATATGATCAGCGCCGCTTTTCAGGCTACCCTTTATACACATCTGTGAATTTTCCATTTTTATTTGAATATCCTATTGATCTAGTGGCCATGGCCATTTCAAAAGAAACATATGCGAATTGAAAATCAAGTAAGCCGTCTGAAATGGGAGGTATGTTACATCTCAAGATGAAATGAGGCCGCAGGCCTCATTTAAAAAAAAGGGAAAGTTAAGCGTAGGTTGTACCTGTGCTTGCGTATGTAAAATCAAAAGAAGCATATTCTAATTGCAGATCATGTAAGCCGTATCCGACGGCAGGTAAAAGACTCCTCTCACGTTCTCACTCTCTTACTCTCTTACTCTCTCACTCTCTTACACCTCTCACTCTCTTACACCTCTCACTCTCTTACACCTCTCACGCTGTAAAGAAAGCAGAGATCTGTTGGCAGATAAAGTTTATCTGATCATCCTCCAGATCCGGATGCATCGGCAACGACAGTACTTCTTTACTGATCTTTTCGGTCTGCAATAAAGGCACCCGGCGACGCACCAGCTTGTTAAACGCAGCCTGCTCATGCATCGGAACCGGATAATAGATCATCGAAGGGATCTTGTGCTCCGCCAGGTATTTTTGTAATTCATCTCTTCGCCCATCCGTCACGCGTATCGTATATTGATGAAATACATGTTCGGACCAAGCGACACGTGCAGGAATGAGTACATTGGAAATACTACTAAGCTGCTGGTCATATTTATCAGCTGCAGCACGACGCTTTTGATTCCATTGATCAAGATGCGGCAGTTTTACATTTAATATTGCAGCCTGCATGGAGTCCAGGCGGCTGTTGACCCCAATAGCATCGTGATAATATCTTTTCTCCATACCATGGTTAGCCAGCATTTTGATTTTATGCGCCAGATGTTCATCGCGTGAAATCATTGCTCCACCATCTCCGTAGCAACCGAGATTTTTGGAAGGATAAAATGAAGTGCATCCGATATGCCCGATAGTGCCGGACATTTCTTTTGTATCCCCGGTAGAGATGCAGCGGGCACCTATCGACTGCGCATTATCTTCAATGACATACAAATCGCGGTTTTTCGCAATCGCCATCAAGGCCTTCATATTGACACACTGACCGAACAGATGAACAGGTATGATGGCTTTCGTACGCGGAGAAAGAGAAGCTTCGATATCTTCTATCTTCAGGAGGAAGGTCCTCGGATCTACATCGACGACAATCGGCTTTAAACCCAGCAATGCAATTACTTCCACACTGGCCACAAAGGTGAAAGAAGGTACAATGACCTCATCACCCGGGTCCAACTCAAGCGCCATCAATGCGATCTGCAGTGCGTCCGTGCCATTGGCACAAGCGATGACGTGGGCGTCATCAAGATATTTGCCCAGGTCGGCTTCAAAGGATTTGACCTCGGGACCCTGGATGAAGGCACCGCTTTCGATACATCCGATCACCCGCGCATCCAACTCCTTTTTGAGTTGCCTGTACTGGCTCTGAAGGTCGACCATCTGAATAGGTTGCATAAAATATTATTTTGGATAGATGATTTCCCTTCCGATACTGGAATAGAAAAAATCGCCCGGGATATCCTCCAGGTCGTATATGTTGCGCCCGTCAAAGATGACAGGTGCTTTCATTTTTGATTTGATATGCTGGAAATCAGGCGTCCGGAATTCATTCCATTCGGTGACAATAGCAAGTGCATCCGCATCTTCCAGGACATCATACATATCTTCCGTATACGTGACATCCGCACGGAAGAACTGCCTGAAATTTGGAATCGCTTCCGGATCGGTGGCATATACTTCTGCCCCTTCATTGAGCAGGTCAGTGATAATATCGATCGCAGGGGCTTCACGAACATCATCCGTATTCGGCTTGAATGCTAATCCCCAGATAGCAATACGGCGGCCCCGCAGATCGCCGTGGAAGTAATCCATTATTTTTTGAGCCAGGATATGTTTCTGCAGGCGGTTGACCTCCATGACAGCATCCAGGATCTTAAATTCGTAGTGATGTTCCTTAGAGGTAAGATGCAATGCCTGGACATCTTTTGGAAAGCAACTTCCACCATAGCCAACGCCTGGAAATAAAAACCGTTTGCCGATGCGTGTGTCACTGCCTATGCCTCTTCGTACATGATCAACATTGGCACCTGTGCGTTCGCATAAGTTGGCGATTTCGTTCATAAACGAGATGCGTGCTGCGAGATAAGCATTGGCGGCGTATTTCGTCATCTCGGCGGAGCGCTCATCCATAAAGAGGATCGGATTGCCCTGGCGGACAAAGGGTTTGTACAGCCGCTCCATTACTTGTTGCGCGCGAGGCGAGGATACACCGATCACTACGCGATCCGGTTTCATGAAATCTTCAACTGCTACACCTTCACGCAGAAACTCCGGATTGGAGACGACATCAAAGAGTTCGGGAGCGAGGTTTTTCAACATGATCTCCCGGACTTTTTCGGCAGTTCCTACCGGTACCGTACTCTTATCTACGATGACTTTATAAGACTTGATGATTTTAGACAGGTCTTCAGCTACCCCCAGGATATAAGACAGGTCTGCTGATCCATCTGATCCGGGTGGAGTAGGCAAGGCCAGGAAGATAATCTGGGCATCCCGAATGCCTTCTTCAAGCGAAGTAGTAAAATGAAGGCGGTCCTGTTCCCGGCTGCGGTCAAAAAGGACCTCAAGGCCAGGCTCAAAGATGGTGATCTTGCCGGCCTGGAGGCTGGCTACCTTATCGGCATTATTATCGATACAGGTGACATCATTGCCCGTTTCCGCAAAGCATGTGCCTGTGACCAATCCAACGTATCCGGTTCCAACTACAGCGATCTTCATAGGGGCGCAAAGATAGCCATTTCATTGGAGGAGCAAGAGGCAGTTGGCAGTTCGAGCGAAGCGAAGATCCCGCCAAATGCACGGCATTTGCAGCGGGACTTCAGTCCGCAGTCCTTTGGCTTTATTTTACATGAGCGCAAAAACCTGGCTTTCAAGCCAGACAGATTGAATTGCTTCGACTTTCAAGTCGCGGGGCGGTTATGATCAAGTCTTCAGTCTGCAGTCCTCAGTCAGCAACGGAAGTAGGCCGTTGCAGGAGTTTGCTCCTGCGACCAACCGGATACCCAGCACAATTACATTAGGGAATCTACATTGGAATTCTCAAGTTCGCAATTGCCCACGGCTTTAGCCGCATGTATACTGCACATATAACCCCGGCTTGAAAGCCGGGGCAATTGAATATGAAAACCGGGGCAGGATACTTACCTCCGGTTTCGGTTCTGATAGCCACCCCCCCAGGATCCCATGTCGATCAAGATGGCAATCACCAGGATGATAATATTGAATGTGGTCCACTGGCCGCCATAATTATTGATCACCACACTATACCAAAGCGTGGTAACCGGCAAGAAGAAAAAGCCCAGCACAGGCCAAAGATTGGAGCTGAACACACCGGAAAACCAGTTAGTGAAAAGCCAAAGGACTACAATAAGCACCCTGGGAAATAGCAGCGCGATCACAGCAAGTAAACAAGGCATGGCAGGTAGTTTTAGGTTTTGAACAATGCAGAGAACAGATATATGGTTCTTTCAAAAATACAAATATTCAGATAGACCCCTATGCAGGGAAAAATTGGAATAAAGATGACAGTGGGAATAGAAACTGTGCTTAGAGAGTTTGCTAAAATATTACATAATATACTCACTTCACCCAGTATGTGTCCTAAGTTTATTTTTGATTTTTGGTATCTGAAAATTCCTTTAAAAGACACTTGTGGACATCAAAAAGTCAAGCTTACCTTCGATCCAAAGACTATCCTTTTGATTGCTTGTAACTATAACGCCCTCAACATCTATTGCTAAACGAATAGCCGGAAAGAGGCCAGATTCGCGACAATCATTCTGAACTAGTTCATGTTCGATTACTTTAACCTTGAGCCCTGTCCTGTCCCTGATATACGGGGGACTTGCCAGGCCCGCGGATTCAGGATCCCAGGAATTGGAATACCGTTTGCCATCTTGTTCAACAAAGAAGATAATATCCCCGACATGTGGATCTTCGTTAAAACCTGATTCCAGTGTTTTATTAAGCATAGATTGCAATTCTATAATTCCCGGATCTCTATCGATCGGTATATCTGTATTCTTAAAATAGATACGAAAATGAAAAGCAGAGTTCCAATCAAACGGATACGGCATCGCAACAATGGGTTGATACAAACTGGTATCTGGATGGTTTATCCAGGTGCTTGAAGACCCAAGGACTTCACAGGGATGGAAGTGGGTGTTGAATAGAATTCCAGTGGCAGTATGAATGGTCACAAAAGAACTATCCAACATTGATTGCTTGAGCATAGGGGTATGATCATCATCATCCCGGCAACCAAAAAGTAATGCTAAGTTTAGAATAAAAAATACAAGAATTATACGTGGCATGACAAAGCATTTAATCTGTGGCATGTAAAAAAAACAATCTAATAATCCTGATGCCCTATGAGCTCTTTCGAGGTGAGCTAACCCTTACCGTTGCACTAGTAAAGAGCGCCTGCTGACGATCCCCTTCTCCCTATCCCGCATTACCAAGGTATAGTGCCCGGAAACCAGTCCTTCAAGTGATACACGCCTGTCCACTACCTCACGCAAGATCCGCATACCCGAAGCATGAACAAAATCGATTTCATCAATGGATACATCATTGGATAATTCAATAAAATCAGATGCCGGATTTGGAAATATCACTAATGAGTCTGTTCCCACTGTCGGGATCGCCGTTATCAATTTGATGACTTTATTTCCTTTAGAGAGTATCCATTTGTCCTGGTCAAGCAGTAGCTGACTGATCTGATTTGTACCCACATACATCGCAAACCGCTGGTGTTCGTATGTATGTTGGAATACTGTATCCGCCACGATCCCAAACCGAAATGCGGCAATAGGTACAGGCATTTCAAAATAGCTGACTGATGGATCCGATTGGACCTGGTCGATCCAGAGGATCACGGAATCCTGTACCTGTTCCCAGGAAACGGTATAGGACGGATAGCCTTGTCCATAGAACCAATCTGCAAAGAAACCATCCAGCTCTTTTCCGGAAACAGCTTCAAGATGTTCCTGAAAATCACTCGTGCGGGCGTACGCCGCATCGTGATCCTGCAGGTAGTTGCGGCATGCCTGAAAAAACGCAGTATCACCTACCATCCACCGCAACATATGAGCGAGATAAAAACCTTTGTTATACGTGAGCCTTCCATCGAAAATCACAGAAAGGTCAGTGGTATCTGTGACATAGACGGAGCCTCCGGGCTGGCTCGTGATCGAATTGATCTTGGAGGTTTTCACGCCATTCCATGCGGCAGGTCGTAAGGCTTCGACGGCCAGTCCTGACAGGTATTCCGCCATGCCTTCGCTCAACCAGATATCTGTCCAGGAACCAAAGGTGACATTGTTGCCAAACCATTGGTGGGCCATTTCATGCGCGATCACTTCAAAGTTGAAGAAACCCATAAAAGGTATCGTCTGCACTTCAAGGGCACCACCGGCGGTGTACTGTGCATGTCCGTATTTTTCATCCGCAAACGGATAGTCACCAAATCGGTTTTCAAAAAATTGCATAATGTCAGGAGTGGCCGCGAGTTCGGTGGATAAAGCTCCCACACTTTCGGGATAGAGATAATGATAAATGGGGAGCATCGTACCATCCCGCAACAACACAGAGTCTTCCACGATCGTATAATTGGTGATCGCCAATTCCAACAGATATGTGGTAGCAATCGGATGACGATGTCGCCAATGGTGAATCCATTTTCCATTAACTTCTTCTATGCTTTCCAACGTACCATTTCCGGCGGCATACTGATCAGCAGGTGTATAGACGTACACATCAACAGAATCAATCTTATCGGTCAGATCTCTTTTGCCGGGATACCATAGCTTGTCCAGTTCCAGGTCAGTGCTGATAACGGGTATTCCATTATGCAGCTCTTGTCGCAAAGTGCCTTCCGATTCATACGAAATGGTGAGTGTATCTTGTTCTCCGATCATCAGGCTTTTGCCAAGTTCAATGGTGACAAGATCATCACCTCGCGAATGCAATAGGGGTGTATTGCCCCGGAGAATATAATTTATTGGAAGGTCATCCTGGTAATCCACCACAAGCCGGTTGAGCTGATCAACACGACTTGTAAAATAAAAGGTGATCTCTCCTGCTACTTTGTTGATCGCCGGATCGATTTCAACATGCATCTCCTGATAATGAACATCTGTCTCCGCGGCTGCAAAATTTTGCATGGTCGGCGGGGTCTGGCTGAGCCCGACAGTGGTGACTGACAGGCAGATGATGAGGAAGAAGCTATGCAGATTATTTCTGAGGTTCATGCGTAGTAGGATTGAAAGGCGTAGAATTTTCTGCCGCCTAAAATAGCATAAAAAGCTTATAGGCTTATAGGCT
>DATHZY010000179.1:0-8263 GCA_035458325.1 Saprospiraceae bacterium
CCTCTGGTTGAAAGGAACTGCTTACAATAAGGCCTTAGGTTCCGGTACCTTATCATTATTTGGTGTTTTGGGCATGACCTTACCCACTTCAGATTATCTCGAAGACTATATGCCTTTTAGCCTTGGGCTGGGTTGTCCGGACTTTTCAATCAGGGCTACACCCCAGTATCAGTTTGATGGTGGACTCTATGTACGTGGTACTGCCGCGTATATGATCCGCGGGACCGCTACGATTGAAAGAGATTATTATTATACCACACATGGAGTGTATTCCGATCAGATAGATATGCCAAATGCCCTTTCCTATGGAGGAACCCTTGGATACTGGTTATTTGATTATACACTCCAGGTTGAAGCAACCTTTGATGGTCTTAATACCTATGGTGGCTTTGATATTCGTCGTCAGGATGTCGGATTCCCATCTAATAACATGGACTTTACCAGAGCGGGTATTTTTATGCATTATTATCCATCGTTTTTCCCGGGCTTTGGAATAGTTGGCCAGTATAATCAGATTTTAACAGGACGGAATGTTGGGCAATCGACAGCAATCACTGCCGGTATCACTTACCAGTTTGGATTATGGGGTACAAGTGAATCTACTACTCCTGTGAATTGATTAATCAATGCCTTTTTTACCTCACCACAATTCCACTAAAATGAAGAAATTAACCATACTCCCTGCAATACTTCTGGGCCTCGTCGCTATCCTGTCATTCCAGGCTTGTGATGAAGACCTTCCAACAAATTACTCCTTTGATCCCTATGAGTTTTCATCCCTAGACGAAAACGGGGGTGAATGGATACCCAATCTGTTGACCAGTCCAACACAAATCAGCATACCGGCTCCCGCAGATGCCGGATCAGCTGAATACCAGGCCGAGTTAGCTGCTTTAAAAACACTCTCTGCCCAATTGACTGGTGACCAACAAGCTGCTGTTGATTATTGGGGTGGCGATGGGTTGATCCGCTGGAACGAAATCGCAAGAGAACTCTCTGCAAAATATAATTTAGCCCCGGCCCCAAATGCTGATGGATCTTATCCCGCACCTGACCCCGCCAATCCGGCTAATTATCCGCTTTTTCCATTTGCCCACCCACCGTATTCAGCGAGGGCATTCGCTTATTGGGCTGCAGCGCAATATGATGCCTTGATTACAACGTGGCATTATAAGTATCAGTATAATCGCCCGCCTGCTTTCAATGCGGATGGTTCGATTACTACGCATCTGCCTCTCAACAACCTGCCAGGATATCCCTCAGAAGGCGCTGTGATTGCTGCTGTATCAAAAGATATTCTTACGGCTATGTTTCCCCTCGAAAAGGATTTTATCGCTCAGAAGGCTACAGAACACCAAAACAGTCTGATGTGGGCAGGAATGAATGTGGCCAGCGATATCTCAGGTGGTGATTCGCTGGGTAGAGCTGTAGGAAAAGTATTCCGCATGCGCGCTGCTTCTGATGGGATGAAATTTGCCCAAACGCCCAGGCCTGTTTCTGATTCAATCCGTGATGCTGCACAGGCAAGATGGGGTTGGCATTGGGTGAATCAGGAGACCCCGCCAAGGCCTGTTGGTATTACCCCATTGTATAGCAAAGTAAAACTCTGGTTTGTGCCTAATGTTGAAGCAGTAAGGCCTGCCGGACCGCCAGCGCCAAATTCTCCTGAATTCCAGACGGCCGCAAATGAACTCAACGACGTGCTGGATAACCTGACAAATGAGCAGCGTAAGATCGCCAATTTCTGGTCTGATGGTTTAGGTACCTATACACCTCCGGGACATTGGAACAGATTCGCCTGCGAATCCATTGTAAAGAACCGCTACAATCCATTGAGAGCGGCTCGTACGCTTGCTTATCTCAATATGGCCATGCAGGATGCAGGGATTGCATGCTGGGATGCTAAATATTATTTCCACTACCCAAGACCAATCCAGGCCATGCCAGGCTTTAAGACTATCCTGGGTACTCCAAATTTTCCAAGTTATACATCAGGACATTCTATGTTCTCCTCCGCAGGTGCGGAAGTCCTGTCATACATCTTCCCTGAGGATGCGGCCAAATTTCAAAATTATTCTGACGAAGCTGCACTATCCAGGCTCTATGGGGGAATCCATTACCGGTTTGATATCACAGATGGAAATACCAGCGGAAAGGCAGTTGGACAATATGCAATAGAACGTCTTCAGGCCGATGGCGGTGAATAATGTAACTTCTGGATTTTAAAAAATAAAAGGTGTGCCTTGAACAGGGTACACCTTTTTTTATGCGATTCTATGCTCGAAAAGCGAAAGGGAATTTCATCGCAATATCACAATTTGTCTGTTTTTACTATTACCTGGCAGTAAACTTTTTAAAATGGACCAGGCACTGAACACCGATTAATCAAATGCCTTCTATCTCTGCAGACAACCTATCCAGTTTGTGATCGTTCATGGACAGAGTCATCTTTAGGTTTGCATTTTCATCACGGGCACGTATGATCAATTGTATTTTTTGTCCGCTGGCATAGGCTCGAAATGCCGCATCAGGATTGATGTCTCCGTGAAGCATAGAAAAGAGATCAAGCAATCGCTCTTTACCGTTTCGTTCCAGCATGGCAGATGAAATGTGGGATGCGATAAAGGCATCCGCTTTTTCATTGGTGTAAGATTTTATCAATTGAATAAATGCATCAGCAGTGTATTGATTACTATCCAGTGGAAAGTCGGAAGCATGGATTTCTTTCCATTGATCCTGCTCCGGCAACTCTCCGGATTTCAGGATTTGGATGATTTCATCATTCAGCCTGAACAGACGGACATTGGCATCATTGGTGGCCGCAAATAGAAAGAAATCCGCCTTGGGAAACCATCGGAAATCGGCTTTGAAGATTCTATTGCTTCCATTGTGCTGCACACAATCCCCTTGTTGGTCGACTGCGTATCCATATCCATAGTATGATCCACCCCCCTCGTTCACATAGGGATTAGTTTGCAACTTTAGCAATTCAGGTGAGAGTATGGTATGGTTTCTTAATGCGAGATACCAATGATACATATCTATTGCAGACATGAGGATGCCACCGTTTGCTTTAAGGTTCCAATAGGGCTCCTCTTTGTCCCATTGTTTATCGTGCGAAGTACCCCAGTCCGAACCGTCTGGATTATAACCATGGCAGAGTAGGCTGTAATCTGCTTCAGGATTCCTGTATCCCGCTGTCGTCATGCCTGCAGGTTGGAATATATTTCCCTGGAGGAATTGACTGTAGGTTTGTCCACTGACCTGTTCGATGATCATGCCCAGGAGTGAATAGCCCACATTGGAGTATTCATAACCACTGCCAGGTGCAAAGAGTAGGGGATGATCCCACGCACGTGCCTGGAATTTTAGGGCATCCAGCTTTTCATAATCATCGCCAATAGCACCGGGTAATCCGGAAGAGTGGGTGAGTAAATGGTGTATGGTAATATCCTGCTTGTCCCCGGGGATATTTTTAAAATAGAGGGTGATCTTATCTTCCAGGTCGAGCTTACCCTTTCCTGATAGTAATAGGATGGCAGTTGCTGTAATCGGTTTGGTGATACTACCGATGGTGTACAAGCTGGAGTCAGTAAACGGAATCTCCCTGGAGCGGTCTGCAAAGCCTGAAGCGAGGTTGATTTTTACTTTTCCTTCAGTACCCATGACGATGATGCCGGAAAATTCCTTTTGTTGAGTTACATAATCCCGTACCAGTTGCCAGTTCCTTTCCGGGATGGGGCCAGATTGCCCGAAACCTGATAAAATGATCAATAATGCGGGAAGCAGGATAGCAATTCTTTTCATCATACGAATTCTTTCGTACAAATCTAGCCCTTTGAGGATAAGGCTTATCTTAATTTAGGTTAATTATCCTGAAAGAAGCGTTTTATCTCATTCCATGAGGAGTACATTGAGAAGCTAAAACCAGGTGCCCGACCGTACTTTTTACCGTTTCCCATTGTGGTGTTATATATATTTGTCCCCTTTAATCACAGGAAATTCCGGCAGGTCCCGTTTAAAATATGCCCTGTGTGGTAAAGTTCCTAAGCATATAACTATATCCGGCAAATGAAATCAACGCACACCAAGGTCACAGCAGCCACATTGCTTGTCACGCTGGGTATAGTCTTTGGAGACATCGGCACCTCACCGTTGTACGTGATGTCAGCCATTTTTGGAAAGAATGTGATCACGACCGAGCTAGTGCTCGGCGGGCTTTCATGTATTTTTTGGACACTCTCCCTTCAGGCTACTTTCAAGTATGTGTGGTTGACCCTTCGGGCGGATAACCATGGAGAAGGCGGTGTCTTGTCATTATACTCACTGATCAAGCGGACGGCACCACAATGGATGATCTATGTCGCGATGATCGGTTGTGCTGCGCTCCTGGCAGACGGTATGATTACTCCCGCCATCTCTCTGACGGCTTCTGTAGAAGGATTGAAAAGTCTGACTGATACTGTTCCTGTATTGCCGATCGTAATTATCATTTTGGTAGGCTTGTTTACTTTTCAACAGTTCGGTACGGATAAGATCGGAAAGTCCTTTGGTCCCATCATGCTGGTCTGGTTCTCCATGTTGATGATTTTGGGACTCGTGGCCATGGGTCAGAACCTCGAAGTATTGAAGGCGGTCAATCCAATATATGCGTTCAATGTGCTTACCTCTCATCCGGGAGCCTGGGTGATCGTGGGTGCGGTGTTCCTGAGTGTCACCGGTGCAGAAGCCATGTATGCTGATCTCGGGCATGTCGGTAAAACCAATATCCGCATTACCTGGATTTTCGTCAAATTGTCCTTGTTGATCAATTATTTTGGACAAGGTGCCTGGGCCATTGAGAATATGAATGGGCAGATGCTAAATGGATTGAATCCCTTTTTCGAACTCATGCCCAGATGGTTTGTCGGGACAGGTGTTGTCATCGCGGCATGTGCATCAATCGTGGCCAGCCAGGCCTTGATCAGTGGCTCATTCTCACTGATCAATGAAGCGGTCAAACTGGAGACCTGGTTTAGGGTGCAGATATTGTATCCAAGTAAACACCGGCAGCAGATATTTATTCCTATGATCAACCATATCTTGTTTATAGGATCTGTAACCATTGTATTGTATTTCCAGACCAGTCTGGCGATGGAAGCCGTCTATGGTATGGCATTGAATTTTACCATGCTTTCCACAACACTGCTCCTCATCTTTTTCCTTCGAAAGAAACTGCATTGGGATTGGATCAGGATCGGTGCGATCACTGCCTTATTTTTATCCATTGAGATCAGTTTCCTTGCGGCCAATGTGCATAAACTGGCGCACGGAGCCGGCTTTACGATGGCGCTGATGGTCTTTTTCATCCTCGTGATGGTGATTCACTATCTGGCAAAACATGTCTTGTTGCGCAAGAAGAAATTTGTGGACATCCATCAGTATGAGGACATCATTACGGATGTTAGTAATGACCTGGCCATTCCCAAGTATGCGACTAATATTGTCTACCTCACCAGTGCGTATTCCGTGCACCGGATGGAAAAACAAATCCTGAAGTCTATCTATCAGAAACAACCTAAACGGGCCGATGCTTATTGGCTCCTGCATTTTAACGAGACGGAGGTGCCTTTTCAGCAGGAGTATGATTTTTGTGAAATCATTGAAGGCAAGATCTACAGGCTTGATTTCAACCTTGGATATAAGGTTAAGCCTAACGTCCGGGAGATGTTTTCAAATGCGATCGAAGAACTCAGTAACAAGGGAATTATTGACCTGAAGAACAGGTATGAAAGCCTGAGGAAACATAATGTCAGCGCCGATTTTCTATTTATTGTGATGCGCAATACATTTAATCTTGATTCCGATAGCCCGATCAGTGAGATCTTCCTTTTGAATGCTTATAGTCTGTTGCAAAGAATCGAGGAGCCACCTGAGCAATATCTTGGAATTGACCGCAATTCATTGCTGGTTGAATTTATTGCGCTGAGGTAAGTCTTGCTAAATTCGGTTTTTGGGGGCGGATGCAATAAGCCCGCGACGAAGATTTAAATTAATAAGTAGATTGTATAAATTGCCCTGGCTTTTAAGCCGGGGGTTTAGGAGATAGGAAGATATCGGCTTTAGCCAACAGAAAAATCACTAGAGAAGATTCATGGTTTGGGCTAAAGCCCCATGGTCTCTTGGCATCTTTACCCCGGCTTGAAAGCCGGGGCAATTATAGACTTTCCGGAAATTCGGTATTCGCAGGAGCAAACAGTTCGACTCATCACGACGCTCCTGCAATGGTATAAGATTACTTCTGAAGAGTGGTGTCCCGCTTGAGAGGCTCGCCTTTGACCTCGACCAGGGTGTCGTTACTATATTTTGCTTCATAGATCAAGGTACCGTCTGGCGCCCATTTGCGAAGGTATCCATCCAGAATTCCTTTAGTATAGGTGCGTAGGAACTCAGGTTGCCCGGTTTCATAGAAGAGCGTATCTCCACCTGTTATTTTGCCTTCATCATAATATTGGACTTCTTTAATCTTACCGCTTGGATAGTAGAAAGTTGATTTTCCAATCTGTACATCATTTTTAAAAAGACGCTTACCCTTGATCTTTCCATCCTTATAATACTCAGTCATCACCCCTTCCTTTTTTCCATTGACTTCATGATGTCTGCGAGATAGTTCTCCGGTGGGATAATTATAAATGACTTCTTCAGTTTTGGAGCCGCATCCTATGAGCGTAAGGATGCAAAAGGATCCCAGTGCAACCAGGCACCTGAGGTGTATGGGTTGGAAAGAGTAGGTCATACTATTTGAATGGTTTGAGCTTTTATCATGAAATCTGAGTTGAAATTCAGGATCCAATGGTTTGTGATTTGAAAGCGGGAGATCTAAAATAAAAAGAGACTGCAGATTGCCGGCAGTCTCCTTTTATCAAGTGGTTGATGTGGTTTTTTATTTCTTCCAGGGAAGGGCATTGATCTTACGTGCGATATCGGTTCCAAAGCGAACTCCTTCCACACAGTCCATGTACCAGTGGGTACCCAGCAATACACGTGACCATGCATTTTCATCCGCCATTTCCTTGAAACTAGAGAAAGTACGTGGAACACCTACAAAATCTGTCCGGCCCAGATGGCAATTGTCAGTCATACCATAGGAATATCCAAATACACTGGCTAAAGCTTCTGCACCGGCACCACCCATTGTAGAGTGACCTGAAGGATATGCAGGGAAAGGAGGAACAAATCCAATGTCACCGGTGATAGGGTTGTTCAGGTTTGACTTATAGGTAGGATCTATGACCTTTGTAATGTAGCTGACAGGACGTTCTACATTGTAGTGGAACTTAGAAGCCCAGGCTCCCACCGCAGCATCATTGAGTGCCATACCCACTTTAGCATACATTTCAAGGGCAGTCTCCAGGTTGGAGTTTTCGTTCTCCACCACTTGATTGCCAATGGCAACCCAGCGTGGACCGGGACTGAAGGTAAGGTTTAAGAGGTCATCACTCCAGAATTCGCCTACCCATTTAACTGTATAATCTGTTTCGGCATTTTTAGTATAAGCCTGTAAAGCCTGTGCATAATACTCTGAGTGTGGATCCTCACTGTACTCCATATAATAGTGTGCAGGAGGCAAACAAAGTTTTTGAGATTCTTTGAGGGCAAATGTGCGGGCTTTGCCAAAATAGGGTCCCATTGGACTTGTTGGTCCGGGAACGGTTGGTGCCCAGTCGCCTGGTCCATCATAATGCTCGGCCCAATCATAACTTTCGTTAGTGGTATAATTACCAAAAGGGTTCTTGTATGCATCGTGCCCATATGGATCTGTAGTAGACCATTCCCATACGGCCAAACCTACAGCTTCACCATACGTCTTGGAGCGGTTGAACACTTCCTGACCGGCTTCTGCCAGGTATTTTTGGTTGAGACTGTTTTTTAACACATCCCAGTGGTTTCTAACGTCAGCTGGTGGTTCTTGTGTAAAAAAATTAGGGAACATGATGGAATATACACCATGAACAACTGAAGGCCAGTGATATTCTTTACCTGCTTCAATATTTGGGATATTGAGGCCATTGAACTGATTTTCAAGTGAATTGTAATCGGGCATGCCTGTTACTGAAGCTTCATAGGCAGCCAAGCCCATAAGGCCTAATGCGCGAGGAGCCGGACCAGGTCTGTAACCAGCCGCGTAGCGTTCGATTTCCAGGAAGAGCTTATTCCATTCCAAAGCGGCCTCTGCACCATAGCCAGCTACAAGTTTCTGATCGGCAATTTGCTGGTCTTCCTC
>DATHZY010000180.1:0-2260 GCA_035458325.1 Saprospiraceae bacterium
ATACGTGCACAATTCCTCGCAGAAGGGAAGATGGATATACAGGCAGATCTCGCCATTCTCATTCAAATAGGTTTGACGCACAGCATCTTTCCATACCTCTGTGCTCATACTCGTGAAATCCCAATACGGTACCGTGGGATAGCTGGTATAACGTGGCAAGGGCACATCATATTTATGCAAAAGTGAGGTTAGGTCGGTAGGCATTGATTGCTTTTTGTTGACCCCATTCCGGGAATGGCTGCAAACTAAAGCACATAAACTTCTATGAGGAAGAGATTGCTTAGGCGGGAGTATGAGTTTAATCAGTTACAGCATATCACTCACCGCTATCAAGCATGGAAAACAGCGTTTTAAAAGCCTCTACCACTCCTGCTCCCCTGCCAGCCGGCGATTGAGCTCTCCCGTAATAGGCATCGATAAAGTTCTCCGGGCTCGACCATACGGTCTGAATAAAGCCCCGATATTTTCTTGCCACTTCCGGCTTCAATGCTTTCTGGAACGTAAAATAATCCTGCACCTGCAACTTGACCACCTCTGGCTTATTCCATGGACACAACATCACATCGAATCCTTTGGTGGCAAAAATCAGCGGAGTCATAGCCTGGGATTCATAATGCCAGTCGTTGATTACTACATTCTTGTTGATCATATCGATGGCCCTGTGGGTGTCGTTGTCACTCGCTTCCCAAATACCCAATTTGGTCATTTTTGAATCCAGCAACCTGTCGCCCCAGATCCAGAGCCTTCCTCCTTTTGTACCCACATGGGCCGCTATTTTATTCACCTCATCAGCAAACAACTTCGATTTGTCTTTTCCTGAGCAACGCGGACATTTATCTTCCCCTATATAAAAAACTTCGTCCATGCCGGCATGGAATTGTTTGGTTTCACAAACTTCCATGATCTCGTCTACTACTTCAAAAACCACTTTATGGACCTCGGGATGAAGGGGACAATAGCTCTTGCAATACAGTTTGTCGTCGTTGGGCCACTTGTACTCAGCAGGAATCTTTACCCAGGGTGTTTCGTCGAACTGGGGATAACGGACCAATAAGAGATTGAGTTCATTGCCCCAGGACTGGTGTCCCAACAAGTTAAACTGTGGCACCAGGGTGATCTTATATTTCTGGCATACCCTAACAATCTTTTTCATTTCTTCTTTGGTAAGCGCCACCGATTGCGTTGTATCAGAAGAACGTTTGCGCATGCTGATCAGTTCCGGATGCGAAGTATACCGGTAGTTATAATCGATACGTAAAATGAGCGTGTTTACTTTACGGGGCGCCAGTTCTTTCCCGATAAATTCTACAAACTGGTCCACTTTGTCGTAGGCTGGTGCTGCTATACAAAAACCCCGCACCGGAACGGGCTCCTTCGCGCTGACAGATACATAGAGGAAACTCAGAACGATGAAAAAAAGAATGGAGCGCATCTTCGGCAGTTTAATGCTTACAATATAAACAAAATACATCCTGCAAATTCAGGACTGATATCAATCAGCATTCCCGTATGCCTTTAACTACATCGTTTCAATAATCTTTGTATTAAGATCAAATTCCAAATGGCATGAAAACCATCATTGAACCGTTCCGCATCAAATCGGTAGAGCCTATTTATTTTAATACAAAAGAGGAAAGAGCAGATATCCTGTCAAAGGCCTTCTATAATTCTTTCCTGATCCATTCAGATGATGTGCTGATCGATCTGCTTACGGATAGTGGCACCAGTGCCATGAGCAGTGAACAATGGGCAGGTATCATGCGGGGAGATGAGTCTTATGCCGGCAGTCCCAGTTTTTTCAGGTTTGAAGAAGCCGTAGGTTCTATAACCGGAATGCCCCAGATCATCCCTACACACCAGGGAAGGGCAGCAGAAAAGATCCTGTTCAGCATTACCGGCGGAAAAGGAAAGTATTTTGTATCCAATACGTTGTTTGACACTACCCGGGCTAATATTGAATTCGCTGGTGCCACTGGTGTGGACCTACTCTGCGAAGAAGGAAAACATCCTTCTATCCCGGCTCCCTTTAAAGGGAATATGGACACGGCTGCACTCAGAAATTTTATTGCAGAGAAAGGTGCTTCAAATATTGCGATGGTGATCATCACCATTACAAATAACTCGGGAGGAGGACAGCCGGTGAGCATGGCGAATATCCAGGAGGTAAGATCCATTTGTGACCATTTCGGCATCCCGCTTTATATTGATGCATGCCGCTTCGCGGAAAATTGTTATTTCATTAAACTCAGAGAACAGGGTT
>DATHZY010000181.1:0-7601 GCA_035458325.1 Saprospiraceae bacterium
CATTCTCGATGACGATACCCATCAATACGGTGAGCAGATTGGATAGCACTACTTCGCCGGAAATCGAATTGGCGGCCTTCAATACCGTAGTGATATCCAGTACACTGCCATGGACCATGGAGGTAGTTTCATTGACGGTGCCAGATTCGAGGATGCTCTCCTGGTTACGATTGACACCGGAGACATATTTCGGATACAACTGCTCCATCTGCCGCAGCTTGGCTTCTCCACCCCACTCCCGATATGCATTGTAGGAAGCCTTGAGATAGAAGGTGGCCAGGTCTTCTGACTTCTGTTGGATATAAAATCGACCAGTCAGTTCGTATGCGAGTGCCTCCTCATGTATGTAATCATTGTTGGATGCACCGGCAATCGCCTTGTCATAGACAGGTCTCGCTTCGTTTGCTTTTCCATTGATACGCAGGAGTTCTGCCTGAAGCAAATCATATTTGTGCTGATAATTCTCAGGGGCAAACTTCGCCCAGGTCTTGAGCTTGCTCATATTGCCTTTGACCCGGCTGATGTACTTCCGTCTTTCTCCCGGCGTCGCCTTTTCACATTTTGCTAGTAGCGCAAGTGCTTCGTACAGATGATGATTGGGTATTTCAAACTTGGCCAATACCGCCTCAAGTAACTTGCGGGACTCAGCAGCATGAAAAGCAGCTTTTTCATACTCATGGAAATGGCAGGCCAGGATGAGTTTATTGAAATGAATAAAGAACGTACCTGTCTTGTCATTGCGCGACAGATTCTGGGCCATCATTTTCTCTTCATCATATGCTGTACCCGTCAATACCAATGGGTCTGCTGACCTGCCCATAAAGTTGAGCATACCCTGATGATAGACTTCGTTGTAGTTGAAATTCGTCTCCTGTTTGAATTGATTGAAGCTGTCACTGTAAGCTTTCGTCTCTTCTTCTAATCGCACCAGACGCTTGCCGCTGAGGTACGCATGGATGCAGTAGATATTCGTATTGATGCAGGCAAATTCTATTGCCCCGGTCTCCAATCCGATGTGATAGGACTCCTGCAAGGGACGCAGGGTATTGTGTACATGCTCATTCCAGTTGACGATCAGGGCGTAGATCGGTGTATAGATCTGGGTCTTCCATTCCTTCGCGTTGTATTTTTCGAGGAGGATCAAGCCAAGTTTTCCAAATTCATACCCATTACGCATCTGCCCAAGCACACCACACATGATCACGCCATACGTAGCGAAAGCAAAAGCGGAGATAGCTGTATTGCCATAGCGCAAGGAGAGATGCACCATGCGGAAGATGACGAGTGGAAACAACGTAGGTGTCGCCCAATAACTGGAAGACGCTATGTCTGCCATGATCCGCATCGCCGCCATCTTGGTCTCATCCGTCATGGCCGGAAGATCCTTCAACTTGTCATTGTCCTTACCGGACAGCTTTATTTTCGTCTTGATGAGATCTGCCATCACATGCACCATAGTCGGCTTGGATGGAAAATCTTCGCCAAGTTGTTTTAGCAACTCCAATCCCGTCTTGATCGCATCGAGCAGCTTATTCTCTGCCTTGTACGCCAGTATCCTGATCTCGTAGGGTTTTACTTTCTCCAGCAGGTTGCGGGTATTCTTCAATACGATCGGATAATATTTATCCATCGTGGCAAAGTCACCATTGAGATATGCGGCTTCTGTGGCTTCCGTGTGCAGGTTGCGGCACAATTCATACTGGACGTTCCAGGGATCGTCTTTCAGGAGTGCGATACCGGTTTCAAAATATTCAAGCGCGGCTTTAAACGCGGAGCTTTGCTTGGCTTTGCGGCCTGCTTCGAGATTGAGGCTGGCAAGTAATTCCTTTTCGCCCGCATCGGTGATGATGTCTTTGCCCCAGTTCCATTGATTGACGATATCAAAGAGGTGGGCTTCTCTCTTTTCTTCAGGAATATTGGCCAGCAACAACCGGCCGATCGTGAGGTGCGCATGATTACGATCCGCCTCGGCGATCAGGGAGTAGACGGCTTGTTGGATGCGGTCGTGTGTAAACCGGTACATCTTGCCCGCCGGAACGATCAGTCCTTCTGCCAATGCTTCATGCAGGCTTTTGACAATTTCATTTTCTTCAATGGCTTCGATGATACTGAGGGTCGCGACATCAAAGCTATTCCCGATACATGCTCCAGTCTTGAGTGGTTTCTGTGTGCCTTCCGGAAGTTTCTTGATTTTTCCGGCCATGAGTTCTACCACATTGTCTGTGATGTTTTTCTCTGTGGCCTTCACCATGTCCCATTCCCACTGGAGCGTATCAAAATTGAACCACAGCAGGTTTTCCTGGTAGAGTGATTTCAGAAACTGATTGACAAAGAATGCATTTCCGCTTGTCTTTTGATACACCAGTTGTGTAAGCTCTTTTGTCTTATCAGGTGTTGTATTGACAGCATCGGCGATCAGTTCATTGACATTTTCCTTTGACAGATTACCGATCGAGATAGTATTGATCTGTGCGCCTTCTTGCCGGATATCCCCTACCGTGATGATAAAGGGGTGGGAGGCACTCACTTCATTGTCCCGATAAGCGCAGATGCAGAGAAGATATTTACTGTCTCTATCTGTCATCAGCACCTGGAGCAGGCTCAAGGAGGATGAGTCAGCCCATTGCAGATCATCAATAAAGAGTACGAGCGGATGTTCTTTGCTGGCAAGGACATGGATTAGCTTCCGGAAGACATAATTAAACCTGTTTTGTGCTTCTGCACCACCGACTTCCGGAACGGGGGGTTGAGGGCCAATGATTTTTTCGAGTTGGGGAATGACATCCGTGATGACTTTTCCTTCTGTCCCGACGGCTTCCTGGATGGTGATCCTGAATCCATCGAGAACTGATTGACTTTCGGTGAGCAGGATGTTGATCATCTCCTCAAATGCCTTGAGGATCGCGAAGTACGGAACAGCGCGTTGGAATTGATCAAACTTACCTTCGATAAAATATCCGTGGCTTTCGGTGATAGGCTTGTGGACCTCGCGTACGAGAGCGGATTTGCCTGTACCGGAATAGCCGGAGACCAGCATGAGCTCCTTTCCTCCGTGAGCGCATCGCCTGTATGCGGCCATCAGATCGTGGATCTCCTGTTCACGACCGTATAGTTTTTGCTGGATCAGGAACTTACCTGAGTAATCTCTTTGTCCTAAAGGGAAGTCCGGAATCCTGCCCGTCTTTTCAAAATGATCCAGGCATATTTCGAGATCGTACTTGAGGCCATAGGCGGATTGATATCGATCCTCCGCATTCTTGGCCATCAGTTTGGCGATAATGCGGCCGATGACTTGCGGTACGACCGGATTGACAACATTGACTGGTTCGGCAATCTGGGCGATATGCGCATGGACCAGTTCCATCGCATCGGATGCAGGGAATGGAAGTCGTCCGGCGATAGCTTCGTATAAGGTGACGCCAAGAGAGTAAAGATCTGTGCGGTAATCAACCGTCCTGTTCATCCGCCCCGTCTGCTCCGGAGAGTTATAAGCCAGCGTCCCTTCCAGTCGTTCGGGATTGCCGAGATAGTGGTGCTTCAGGTCAAAGCGGGTCGATATACCGAAGTCGATAATCTTGACCGTCCGTTCCTGTAGGTTGACCAGGATATTGAACGGGCTGATGTCTTTGTGGATGATATTATGCTGGTGGATTTCTCCGAGGGCATCGGCTGCACCGATAGCCATGTAGAGGAAGTCCAGGATGTCATTTTGCTTTTTTTGGAAGACCTCCTTCAGCGTCTTTGCGGGGTAATACTCCAGGTAGAGGGCATGCCGGTTCTTAGCTTTTGAGCGCTTCAGGACATTGCGGGTGCCTTTGAGCGTGAGTCCGTCGATGATATCGAATTCATTATAAAACTGGGCGATCTCGAGCGGAGTCGGGAATTCAAAATTGAGGATCTTCATGACGACGGGCTTATCCCATTCCCCGTCATCTACCAGGTAGATCTTTGATTTTTTGCTTTCGTAGATGAGTTGTTCGGCCATAATAGGAGATCTGTTTCGCTTATTCTGCTTTCATTAAACATCATGCTTCCATCTCCAGCCAATTGAGTCAATCGACTGAAGGTGTGGTGTTTCAAAGTCTTAGAATACTCGGGATATTCCTTGGGTTGCCGGGATCAGACCTAAAGATAATAAGGTAAGGGGGAAAATGTATAGGGTGAGGGGTGAAGTTTGGCAGAGCGGGGAGGCATGTAAAGGGAGGGTAAAGGAAGAGTGTGCTATGAAAGGCAGATCTGAAAAGCAGATCTCCATATAGGCAAAATATACATATGGATGTAAGGTATAAGGTTGAGATCACTGTGGTCAGTGGACGAACAGTTAAAAAGCGCAATGCTTCGACTGCCACACGCACATCCTCGCACTCCCGCTCAGCACGGCGGTTTGGCTTGCCGCCATGAACATATGAGAAAACGCAATAGGTAAACCCTGATAGTCAGTAGGGATTCCCTATATTTGGTGACGACAATACAAATGTTATAAGGATCTATCTTAAGATAAATGAGAACTTCAATAATCATTTTTATATTGGTATCATTGACTTTCTCAGGATACTGTCAAACTGAAAAGTAGTTCATATTCAGTCAAAGTGATAGTTTCTATCATCAGGCACTTCCAGCGAACACAATCAGGTTTACGCCGTTAGTCAATGAAGTATTTTTAGCTGACAGCTTAGCTGAAATTCATATTATGAAGAATAGAAGCGAGTACGAGGGGGACGAGAGGGATAACTGATTACAAATCCTATTTTCGACAATATGTGGGATACTTAAATGAGAACCACGAGAAAAGCCTATTTATAAACATTTTTTGTAGATCAGAAGGAAACTGGACAAAGGAGATTGTGAGTTATAGAGGCGATGGATCTTGCTATTTTAACATTAAGGTCAATTTAGACATTAAGTACGCCATAGCCTTCAGTGGGAACGCTCCGAAGTAATAACGCCGTGTAGCCAAAACATTCTAAGCGAAACAACATTCAAATGCTTATATTTGTATGCATGAAAGAGATTAAGGAGTTGACAGCCATAATTGAACGTGAAGGTGATGGTTACGTAGCCCTTTGCCCTGAGTTTGATGTTGCGAGTCAGGGGGATTCCATAGAAGAAGCACGTACTAACCTCATAGAAGCACTTGAACTTTTTTATGAAACCGCTTCTCCCGAGGAGATTCGTCGTCGGTTTCATGACGAGGTCCTTATCACAAGGGTACAAGTCAGTGTCTGATGCGCCCCCTATCCGGGAAAGAAGTATGCGACATACTCATGCGACATGGTTTCATCCAGGTTCGGCAACGAGGTAGTCACATCATTATGCAGAAGCTGGATGGCGGGAGTACTATTACTGTTCCTGTACCGAATCATAAAGAATTAAGAGCTGGCACATTACGTTCCATCGTTCGTCAAAGTGGTCTCCAGAAAACAGATTTCGAATAAATGCTTCTCTTGTAACATTAGCTTCACACCATAGCGGATATCCCAAATCGAGAAGCTTTTTCCTTTGAATTTGTTTTTTACTATCTTGAAGATGAAAACCAGAGGCGCCACGTCGTGAAGCCTGGGTCGTTAAGGCTCATTCCTCTTCAAAGATTAGATTGTTCGGAATGCCTTGTTTTTGATAAAAGTTATCTGATGACCAGCAATAACTACTTTCGTCACTCAGCCCTTGAAAGGGAGAAATCTTGTTTTTGGAATTCTCTTCACCATGGGGGCAGCGTTTACCAGGCAACTGATATCTTTCTGATGGTACAAACGATAGCTTTATTTATTTTGTACTGCGTATTGGAATCCTCGACCCGCTTAATATGAGACTAGCTATATTCTTTTCACTGCTTGCTTTGCCATTTGCTTCACATGGTCAGCTCACATTTGAAGAAGTGACAACACCGGATGATTTCAGTATCCGCATACTGCGCAAATCACCTGCCGGGGAGTATTTCATGCAGCTTGCCTGTGACTATGAGAGTATTTACAAATCATCGAACGGCCAGGACTGGACCCAATATACCATACCCAAACTGTTTGTCGAGGAGATCCAGTTTTTCAGCGATGGCACACCTTTAATACATGCTGACGGAGAAGATGACTACATATGGAGAAACGGAAACTGGCACACGCTCGATCCGGGTACAGGCTGGGACAATACCAATATTAGTTGCATCCGCAGAGACACATTGTTTATTTTCAATAACACGAGCCTTGCGTATAGTACAGATTTAGGGCTTTCGTATAAAGTGTTGGGCACCTACAACGGGACAATAGAACAGGAATACACCAACCTCTGGGTCTTTGATCATCATTTTGCACTCTACAGCGGCGTCAATGATACCACGCTATTGATATTTGATCGCGAAGGAATACGGGTTGCTGAATTCCCCATTAAGCTGAAGTACCCGGTAGACAAGTTTTTCAATGATTGCAATGAATTGTTGATCATGGACAACAAGAATTATTTTCTATTCCGGGAAGAAGGTCTCCAACTTGTGACTGGTCCGGATTCAGAAATCTTGCCAGATACTTTTTCAAATATTTATTTACTAGGATACCAGGGTAAATACTACATAAAAGATGGTGATAAAATTTACTCGACTCCTTGCGGTGTATTTGACTGGCAACTCCACTACCAGGATGATCTCCTCAACAGTGTCAATCGATACTGGCTGACCGACGAGGGAGACGTAATATTGTATAATTATTTCGGCAATAATTTTTATGATCAATCCGGGTTCACGACTGATCGTACACTGCATTCCCCTTCGATCAAGTTTCCATGCCTGTCGAAAACCAATGAATCTGAGCATCAGCGACAAATCACCTCGACAGCCAACGGCACCTTTGCAAAGCTGGTGAATGAAAACAGTTGGAATAGAATTCCCAATATCGAAAATCAACCAGGCCTGACGTATTCACCTGATGGTGATCTGTATATTTCGAGATGGAATGATATCCTGTTATCTACGGACAATGGCGCTACCACCTCGGTCATCCAATTGCCTTTTGGACAAACCTATCCCTATTCGACTTACAAGCTATTCGTAGTAGACAGGAACCTGTTATTTCTTCACAGGGCGTATTACACCAATTATACAAGTTATTATAGCACCAATAACGGGAAAGACTGGACAGCGGTGTCGCTGCCTACGGTTACTGTTTCACCAATGATCACCCGTGTTGGAAACGAAATTCAAATCGCTTACATTGGTAACCAGGACTATGTAATGCGTATCCATCTGGGTACAGGGGATGTGATTTCGCATCCAATAGGACAATTCTTTAATACATACCAGGGTACAGTCACGGATGATGGAACCGTTTACTTCAGGGCAAGTGTAAATGGTTTCCAGACCAATTTATATCGATATCGTTTTGGAGAAGTAGCCGAAAATCTTGGCTCTTTCTCCGGACTCCCTAACAAACTCTATGCATCGGGCAATACTGTTTACGCAATGGGTGATACCAATTATTACTCAATCAATGAAGGTATTTTCACTGAACATTCGTATACCGGTCTTCCGGATGATCCTTTTCCCTCTTTTTCGATATCCGAAAATGATCACCTCTATGTAGTGTATGGCCAAAACAGAATATTCAGATCAAAAGAGG
>DATHZY010000182.1:0-6087 GCA_035458325.1 Saprospiraceae bacterium
ACAAGTAACTTCCTTCTGGATTGTGGACAATGACAGCCTCTATCAATCCACTATTGTCGTGGATCAATCCGGAGCCTATACATTTGTCAGCATCGATTCACTTGGTTGCAGGGATGAGCATACCATCACCTCAACCATCTACACAGAGATGGTGGCAGACATTGATATGACTTCCATCACATGCCCAGGGGATAATGACGGCACGATTACCATCTTTAGCATACAGGGTGGCAATGGACCATTTGGCATCTCCTTAAACAATGGAGCAGTCCAACCGATATCCAGTTTCCCTTACACGATATCCAACCTGGGACAAGGCAATTACAGTATCGAAATAGTGGATGCGTTCAATTGCTCAATCAGTGAAAATGCTATCATCTCCTCTGCCAGTTCAGAAACACTGACACTTGGACCGGATGAAACTATCCTCATCGGTGACAGTATACTCATTGAAGCGATCCTTAGTTTCACACCAGACACTTTTACCTGGTCAGGTGATATTGTAGAAATCAAGACAGACCAGCTTTCCAGCTGGGCTTCGCCTGAAGAAGATATGAGCCTGACCCTGGTAGCGATTGATGACAAGGGTTGTGTATATACAGACGATATCAATATCCGGGTACTGCTCACGAGTTCTGTGATCGTGCCTAATATATTTTCACCCAACGATGACGGCATCAATGACCTGCTCGTTCCGTCCATGGATGCATCCATCGTCTCGGTAGCATACTTTGAGATCTTCAGCCGATGGGGTGAACTGGTGTATTCGAAAACCAACTTTTTACCCCAGGATAATGTCGCATGGGACGGCACCCTGAAAGGCAAGGAAATGAACCCAGGCGTATTCCTCTATAGAATCCTCGCGACGAATAAGAAAGGTCAAGAGATTGCCTTGTATGGGGATGTGACCTTAGTGAGGTAATCGATCTGCACAAATGAATGACATGCTCATGGGGTGCAATTGTAATTTGAAATTACAATTGCACCTTATGCAGCACATTGAAGAAATCATCCTTTCGGCTACGCGCCAGTTGTATCTGCGCACCATCCCGCATCAGTAGATAGTTCTCTGACTTCACATATTTCCTCACCTCCCTGAGATTGATGAGATGGGACTGATGCACCCGATAGAAACTATAATCCTGCAGAAGGAATTCAAACTCCTTGATCACCTTGCTGACCATAACGGATTTAGTATCCTTCAGGATCAACTGCGTATAGGCTCCCTGTGCTTCACAACGAATGATCTCTCTGATGCGGACAAATTCGACCGCTTCCAGGGTCGAGACGAGGAGTACAGGATCCTCTGAGGGGTTCCTGATATTGGAGAGCAGGTTCTTGATTTTATATTCATCTTCAGCCTGCTGGTTTGGTGCGGTCGCTTTTTTTACTGCTTGCTTTAGTTCATCGATGTCAATAGGCTTAAGCAAATAATCGATAGCGCTGAATTTAAATGCCTTGAGGGCATAGTGATCGTAGGCTGTTGTAAAAATCACAGAAACCCTGGTATCGTTAAGTTTCTCAAGGATATCAAATCCGGTTCCGCCGACAATCTGGACATCCAGAAACAGTATATCCGGTTGGAGGGTATTTACTGCCTTGATCCCTTCCTGCACCGACTTTGCCTGGCCCACGACAAGGACTTCGGGACAATAGGTCTCCAGTAGGTTTTGCAAAACGATAGCGCTTCGTTCTTCATCCTCAATGATGACGGCTTTAAATGTCTTCATGCTTCAGGGCATTAATCGATGGGTAAAATAATTTCAACACGTGTTCCAGCCGCGTTGTTATCTGCATCATACAGGTCAATAATCTTAAAGGGCGTAAATCCATTGGCTGGGTTGAGGTGAGACAACCTTTCCTTGACGATGGCCAGCCCTTTACTCTCATTGCCGATGGCCTCATTGAACTTTGTTCTACGCGATGCTTCACGTCCGATGCCATTGTCCTCTACGACGATATAGAGCTGCCTTCCATCGGAGGTGATTTCAATAGACAAATGTCCCGGAGAGGTCTTCTTCAGCAATCCATGCCGGATAGCATTCTCTACCTGGGGCTGGATAAAAAACGGTGGGATATCTACCGCGTGTATATTGATTTCAGGCGACACCTTGATTTCATAGGTGAATTTGTCTGGGAAACGCATATTCTCCAGTTCGAGGTAATCCTTGATGAGTGTGATTTCGTCTGCCAGCGGTATCCGGTTTTGCGCGGAAATATTCAGCACTGTACGCAAGATCCTTGAAAACTTGGTGAGATATTTCATTGCGCCTTCTATATCATGGATAATCATAAACTGCTGGATGGAATTCATGGAATTATAAATGAAGTGGGGATTCATCTGCGCTTGCAGGGCCCTTCGTTCCAGTTCCACAATTTTGCGATTGACCTCTGCTTCCATTTTATCCTTTCGCTTTATCGCCTGTTCCCGGCTACGGATGATCTGATACAGAATACCCAGCAATACCAGGATGGCGATCATGCGAAACCATGCCGTCGCGTAAAAAGGAGGAGAAATATGGATTGGAATCTTCAGTTCATTTTCAGACCAAACCTGGTCTCCCGTAATGGCTTTTGCATGCAAGACATATCGGCCGGGTGCTAATCCGGAGATGAGTACGTTGCGTTGGTGACCGAGGTCGATCCAGTCATCGTGCAATCCTTCCATTTTGTATTCATACCTGACGTCCTCCTGATCAGCATAATGCAGACCTGCAAATTCAAAACCGAGTAATTTGTCCTTGTAGGACAACTCAAGTCCGGCTGAAAAATCTTCAAAGGTATACCCACAAAAATCGACTTCGTTGTTGATAGAAAAAGATGATAAAAACATCTTCGGGGCTGTAGGATTGTCCCGCAGTTTTGCCGGATGAAAATAGTCCACCCCATTCTTGCCTCCAAAATATAAAACACCGGCATCACTGACGTACTTGCTCCTGGTATAATAACTATAGTTGGACAACCCATCCGTGGCATTGTAATTGACAAACACATCGCTTGCCGGATCGTACCTGGAAATTCCGGAATGGGTTGAAACCCACACCAAGCCATCGGGTGTACAAATCACTGAAGCAATGTAATCATTGGCCAACCCGTCATTCTTGTCCAGGGATTTCATTTCAAAGGTGACCGGATCAAACCGGACCAGGGCCATATCTGTAGCCAGCCACAAGAGTCCACTTTTATCTACATCAATATCTAACACACTCCTGGTGGGCAATGAAGTTGTATCACCCTGCCTCGGTAGAAACTGCATGATTTCTCCGGAGCCAGGATCAAGCCTGCACAATCCATGCAGGTCGCTGGCAAACCATATATTTCCTTTGGCATCCTGCCTGATCGTCTGTATATACTGGCCCTTGCCTGAAGTATCGGAAGCCACCGTATATGTCCGGGTGACGCCTTGCGATTCAGAAAACAAATACAATCCATGATATCCGCCTATCCAGATACGGCCGGATGCATCCTGGAAGGCGGCGCGATTGGTACCATTCACCGCATGACTACCCACTATTTTTCCATCAGGATTCATGATGGCGATATTGCTAAAACCTACCAGGATATAATTGCCGCTCAAGACTTTCAAAACTCCCTGGATGTGATCTACGGGTATGTGCTGATGACCGGTGTTGAGCGTTGAAAAATGTACTGCAGCCGATGTCCGTTGATCAAGACGTACCAACCCTTTTTCGCGATATCCAAACCAAAGGAAATCTTCTGTACCATAGATACAACTGTTGGACTGGTGAAAAGCAAAAGGATGCAGGTATGTATGAAAACCCTTTGGATACGGATGTATATAAAACCCCTCCACCGGAAGCCATGCGTTACCACTATGGTCGATAAAAGGCTTCCTGAAAAAACGCTCATGCGATATATCACTGTTCAGGCTGCTCTGAAGAAATAAGGTAGAGTCCCTGAAGTCATATCCGTAGGCCTGATCCCCGAAAACAAGCGCCCACAACCTGTTGTCAAGATCAAAGGTAAATTGCAGGCCGCGACTAGCTGAAACAAAAGGAATGCCTGTAAACGCCCTGAAATGCCAATGCTCCGGCGAAGTAAAAAAGAGCCTGGCTTCCTCTCCCGGACAACTTACCCAAAGCCTGCCTTCCCGGTCGAACTCAATGTCCTGGATGGCTATGTGTGGTAAACCTGGAAAATCTGAAGGGTAATAGATTTTATCCATTCGCAAATCGATCATGGCAAGTCCCTCTGCCGTGCCTATCCAAATCCTGCCATCGGTATCGGTGGTGAGGACATGGGGCCTTGAAAAGAAAGATGACGACAAGCGCTTTGCCAGATCCGCTTTTAAAGGCTCAATGATAAATCCATCTTTACTTTTAATGACAGTATATAGTCCGGCATCAGAAGCAATCCACATACGTCCGGTCGAATCTTCAGTGATATCGGTGATTCTCAAAGGAAGCTTGTCCAGGTAACCGGGAGGTAATTCAATTTGACTAAAGACTGATTGTGCATCATCCGAAACATTGAGTCCCCCACCTGTAATACCTAGCCAAATCCTGCCTTTCGCATCTGCGTAGAGTGCTGAAATATTATTTCCGGAGATGGAGGTTGTATCCAGATGATTATGCCGGAATGACTTGACCGTGTAGCCATCATACCTTGCCAGGCCATCCAGTCCCGCCATCCACAACAGGCCATACTTATCCTGGATCACTTCAGTAAAAAGGTTGCTGGGAAGTCCTTCCTCATCACTCAATCGTTCAAAACGAATAATTTCCGGTTGAGCCACTCCATGAACCAGATAAAAGATAAAGCCTACCGGCAGAAACCGGAGGATCAAGGAAGCAATCTGGCGGATCATACAGCTACGCATAAACAGTAAAGTAAACTACGACATTCCTCCATAAAATCCCGATACCACTTTGATGTAACAGTCACCTGGTTTAGTATCTGGTCAGAACGGTTTAATATCCGAAAAATCAATTTGGTCATCACACTATCCATGCTAATGAAAAAGTACCCAGGACCTGTTTCCTGTGATTAGTGATGAATTCCACCTGCAGGTATCGTTGGTTTGAAATCCGGTATTGTTGATTGAATATCCGGTCAAACCATGATTTAACCTTACCATAAAGCATGGCGGCGACAAGGTTTAAAAAATAAACTGCTGGATTTTAATCCAAACGTATCATCTGCCAATCAGCCATGGCAGGAAACGATTCCCAGCCTTTGATTTGCAGAAAAATAAATCAGATGACTGCCAGATTATTAACTATTGGATTGTTTCTCCTCTTCGGAATGATATGTTCAGCACAGCAACAATTAGGCATCAACACCAATTCCCCTGTCAGAACCGTGGATGTGGTGGGATCAACCGACACACAGGTGCGCGTACATTCAAAGAGTGATGAAGTCGTAGCAGAAGCGGGCATTGAACTCGTGACCGGACCTGGAAACTTTTCGGCCTTTGACTGGAAACTCTACAATGACGGTGGCCTGTTTAAAATAGCCTACAACGATGACAATTTCACGGGCTCCTCTACTGAAGTATTCCGGATCAATGAATCAGGGGAAACCGGACTGGGCACAGGACAGCCTCATAGCAAGCTGCATATTGATGGTGGTTCATTTATCGCCGGGGGAGGTCACGGCTATATGAAAATAGGCAGCCTCGCATCCTACAACCTTGCCTTCGATAACAATCAAATACTGGCACTGCAAAATGGAAATCCGGCTCCCTTACACTTTCAGGCCAATGGTGGTAACACCCATTTTGGCTTATCCGGAGGCAACACCTATATGGCTCTGGGCGGAGGTGCAGTTGGAGTTGGCACTTCCACGCTGGCTGCAGCCCTGACCATAGAAGATGACAATTTCCAAATGAGCATCGACAATGATACGGATGATGCCAACACGTGGCACATCGGTGCAAGCAATGATAGCTGGCAATCAGGAGGCGATCAACTCCTTTTCAGTCCAACCGGCAGCTCAGGTGATGCCGTCCTGCGCCTGATGGATGTGACAGATAATGACGGCACAAATGCTCCGGTGATGATCCATACCACGACTGACCATACCCTGCTGCTGGATGGCAATGAGATTGATACACGGGGCACGCCG
>DATHZY010000183.1:0-4530 GCA_035458325.1 Saprospiraceae bacterium
GATTTCCATGAACGCTATGGACTGAAGCTGATCATTGAGGACATCGATAGCAGTTTTACCATAGGACAACTGGAAATGCAACGCCAGGCCATCCTGAAAGCCATACAGGAGCGCGGACTGATCCGAAAAAACGCGGAAACGCACCTTCCGGTTGTCGTGCAGCGGCTGGCGGTCATCAGTTCTGACAGGGCTGCCGGCTATAAGGACTTCATCAAGCACCTGGAGGACAATTTCTATGGATACGATATCCATATAGATTTGTTTGAAGCTGCCATGCAGGGGCAACAGGTAGAAACCGAGATGACTGCATGCCTTGATAGGATTGAAAAAAACATGAGTGATTATGATGCTGTGGCGATCATACGTGGAGGTGGTGGCAGGACTGACCTCGCCGCCTTTGATAATCTCAATCTGGCGGTACGTGTAGCCAGGTTTCCGATTCCGGTATTGATTGGGATCGGTCATGAGATAGATCAGTCTGTTTTAGATCTGGTAGCATATCGTTCATTAAAGACTCCTACTGCCGTTGCGGATTTTATCATTGAGCGGAACGCATCGTTTGAAAGCATCCTGGATAGCCTGGGGGTCATGCTCAGGGATGAGGTGTATGAACGACTGCAGAATGAATCCCGTCAGATTACAGAGCTCGCGCACGGATTAAACCATGCGGTCCGTTCAAGACTCATGATGGAAGGAAATAAGCTTGATCATGCGTGGAATATGGTACGCCAGTCCGCAAAGCACCTGACAGGCAAGCATAGTCAGCGAATAGATTTTATGGAAACCCTGCTCAAGGCGATTGATCCCGACCAGGTCCTTTCCAGGGGATATACGATTACCAGTGTGGAAGGCCAGACGATCACGCATGCAGATGCCTTGGCATCCGGAATGACCATCCAAACCACTTTTATTGACGGAACCGTTAAAAGTAAAGTAGAATGACAAAGAAGCAAACCGATTACGATAAAGCGATGCTCCAGCTTGAAACCGTGGTGGAGAAAATACAACAAGGACAGATGGGACTCGAGGAGATGAGAGGCGAAGTCAAGTCGGCACTGGAACTGATCAAGCTGTGCCGGGCAAAGCTGCGGGATATTGAGACTGACCTGGATACATTGCTGGAAGAGGAGGAGTGAAAAGTTAGCAGTTAGCAGTTAGCAGTTTGAATTACGAATAACGAGGAGAGTATGAAGAGTGAAAAGTGAAGTTTGTCTGGAGGATGATTCTGCTCCTATTCAACAGGGAATAACCAATAGCCAAGGAAAAGTGAGAAGTATAACACTTCCTACTTTTCATTCATCCTTCGACTTCCTTATTCCTTATTCCGTATTCGGTATTCTGTATTTCTTTTTCTTTTATCAAGCAAAGCTTGTAAAAAAGAAAAAGGTGGAAGCCGACCCGGCGGCCTGCGCTTCCACCAACTTCACCAGTTGAAAACAATCTTTATAGCGTTGGGATCCTGAGCATCTGACCCGGATAGATCAGGTTAGGATCTTTGAGCATTGGCTTATTGGCCTCAAATATAGCATTATATTTATTTGCATCACCATAGACTGCCTTGGCAATTTTTGACAGGGAATCGCCAGATTTTACCTCGTAAAAGGTAGCTTCCGGCTCGGGGACAACGACACTCATACGGTCATCCACGGAAGAGATGCCGGTATTGTTACCTAATGTCAATAAGGCGAGTTCCTTGGCCACCTGCGTTTGTGCTTCACCATAGACGGTCACGACATCATCATTGAGTATGATGGATAAATCCTTTATCGGCAACTCCAGGTCATTGACGGCCTTGAGCATAGAATCCGTCTTGACACGGGTTAATTCAGCAGCGGAAACGGCGGTAGCTTTCTCCTCCGTCTTCTTATCGACCAGCTTAGCCCCTGAATTTTTTGAAAATGAAAATAGTCCCATAGTTTTTTGTTGATTTTAGTAAAAAGATAAATTCGCTTATTAAACAATTCGGAAGACCGAATAATTCACCGGAAACAGAATATTTCCGATCGCATTCTGCGTTCAATATACAAATGTCCTTACTATAACGATATATTTAAAAAATATGTATATCAGGTTTCTAAATCTTACCTTTGGAGATTCATAAAGAGGCTGTTGTATTGAAACCTAAACCTGAACCAGTTACATTAGATCCGGGGAAAGAAACCCCGCTGATGAAGCAATACCTGAAGATCAAGAGCCAGCACCCGGATGCCCTGCTCCTGTTCAGGGTAGGCGACTTTTATGAGACATTTGGGGAAGATGCCATCAAGACGGCTGATGCCCTGGGTATCGTGTTGACGAGTCGGAATAATGGTGGCAATAATATCGAACTGGCCGGGTTCCCCTATCATGCCATGGACATGTATCTTCCTAAGCTCGTACAGGCCGGATACCGCGTTGCCATCTGCGAGCAACTCGAGAAACCCTCCAAGGAAAAGAAAATCGTTGACAGGGGCGTGACAGATATGATCACGCCGGGTATTGCTACTGAAGATTCTTTGCTTGACCGGCGCCAGAATAATTACCTGGCATCCATCCATATCACATCTCCTGACATGCTGGGGATCGCCTTCCTTGATATGTCCACCGGTGAATTTGTCATCAGCGAAGGGGAGCAACGCGACATTGAAAAACTCTTGCAGAGCTTTAACCCTTCAGAGATTATATTTTCCAAAGCCAATAAAAACAGGTTTGAAAAAATATTTGGTAATTCCTTTTACACTTTTGGGCTTGAGGAGTGGGTCTATACGACGGATTATACCACAGAGAAAATATTGAGGCATTTTGAAATTGCCACGCTCAAAGGCTTTGGTATCGAACATCTTGCCACCGCCCAGATAGCAGCCGGTGCGATACTGCACTATCTCAATGCAACGAAACAGGATGGCCTCAAGCATATCCGGACCATCAGCCGCATACAGTCGGAGCATTATGTCTGGATGGACAGATTTACCATCCGCAATCTCGAACTGTTGCAACCCGCTAATGATACGGGCACCAGCCTGCTGGATGTCCTTGATAAAACCACGTCACCCATGGGTGCGCGGATGCTTAAGAAATGGATTGCCCTTCCGCTCATCAATCTGACAGAGATCAGGTTAAGGCATGACATGGTTGAATATGCGCTGCGCCATCCGGACTGGTCAGCGGAGATCAAGGATCACATCCGATTGATTGGTGATATCGAGCGCATCATCACCAAAGTATCATTGTCGAAGATCAATCCCAGGGAGATGGTTCAACTGCGACGCGCATTGGCTGCCCTTCATCCTATCAAAGACCGGCTGCAGGAAAGCCACCAGGAAGGGTTGATCAGGCTCGCTGACCAGATCAATGGTTGTGATCATCTGCACAACACCATTGAGCAGGCTGTGCAGGATGACGCCCCTGCCCTGCTGATCAAGGGCAATGTGATCCGTAAAGGTTTTAATGAAGAACTTGATGAATATAGGGATATCATCCAGAATTCCAAGGAAATACTGATCAGCATCCAACAGGAAGAAGCCACGAAGACAGGGATCAACAATCTCAAGATCGGGTACAATAACGTCTTTGGCTATTATCTCGAAGTCACTAATAAATACAAGAACCAGGGACTGATCCCGGATAGCTGGGTCAGGAAGCAGACCTTGTCCAACTGTGAAAGATATGTCACGGATGACCTGAAGAAGCTGGAACAAAAAATACTGGGTGCTGAAGAAAAAATAGGCGCCCTCGAAGAATCCCTGTTCAACGATCTTGTCATCGCTGCCCAGGAATATATTGGTCCGATCCAGATCAATGCCAATGTGATAGCACAACTGGATTGCATCCTGTCTTTGGCTACCGTTGCATCTTCCTATCAATATTGCAGGCCGGAGATGAATGACGGGTACGCCATTGATATCAAGGAGGGCCGTCATCCGGTGATCGAACGGCATCTTCCTCCAGGGGAGGCGTATGTCGCCAATGACCTTTACATGGACAGTGATGATCAGCAAATATTCATCATCACCGGTCCGAACATGTCTGGTAAATCTGCATTCCTGCGTCAGACAGCCCTCATCAGCCTGATGGCACAGATCGGGAGCTTTGTACCGGCAAAGTCTGCCAGCCTTGGGGTCATTGATAAGTTGTTTACAAGGGTCGGTGCATCCGATAATATTTCATCCGGCGAATCCACTTTTATGGTGGAGATGAACGAGACCGCCAGCATTCTCAACAACCTATCCGCACGGAGCCTGATCCTGATGGATGAGATCGGACGAGGCACAAGTACCTTTGATGGTATCAGTCTGGCCTGGAGTATTGCTGAATACCTGCATCATCACATTCAACACAAGCCTAAGACACTCTTTGCGACACATTACCATGAGCTCAATGAACTGGCGGAAAAATATGACCGTATCCACAACTATCATATCGCCACGGAAGAGAGCGGGCAACGCGTCATTTTCCTACGCAAGCTAACAGCCGGTGGCAGCGAACATAGTTTCGGTATCCATGTTGCAAGGATGGCAGGAATGCCACGGACATTACTGGAGCGTGTTACTG
>DATHZY010000184.1:0-4165 GCA_035458325.1 Saprospiraceae bacterium
GGAAGCAGGCAACATGTTCATGCTTATCTCCTACGCTTCATTTGTTTCCTATCAGTTTCTTTCCCCGATCCGGAATAAAGCTTTACATGTCCTGATCTCCATCGTTGCAGGCGCTGGTCTTGCTGTGGTTTGGATTTTGTCTGCTTATATACCTTATCTGCTGCTTCATTAATACAGATGCTTATTGATTATGGCTTATAAGCTTATGGGATTTTAGTAAGTCAAGGTAGTGTCTATTAATGCCAACAGTACACCCTTTCCAGGCACTTTTAAAGCTTCACTTTTCACTTTTCACTCTTCACTTAGAAATCCCGGGGTTTCGGAAGCGTAACGTTTCACAGAAACGAACGACTGCCGAACACAGGGATCGTCCGTATGGACGAGGGCATAATATACCCCATCCCGGGGTTTCGGAAGCGTAACGTTTCACAGAAACGAACGACTGCCGAACACAGGGATCGTCCGTATGGACGAGGGCAAAACATGAGGGGTTTAGAAGGTTAGGGGCTTAGGAGGTTATCTATATATGGGTGCTGTACAATTCAAAGTACTAATTGATACTAATTAGAAAACACTGTTTCCAGACAGCCCCACTTTTCATTTTTCACTTTTCTTTTTTCACTTTTACGCCGGTTTTGTAATTTAATACCATGAAATACCTCCGGCTCATCTTACGATATAGCATACTCATGCTTTGCCTTGCCAATTTCGCTGTGGGGCAGGACCTTATTTTCTCAAACGACACCGCCATATTGATGTCTTGTGATAATACTCCACCAAAGATTGACAGTCATTGGATATACAATACGACCGATCATGATATCGCGCTTCGGTGGTATCGTACTGAAATTCAGATTCCGGAGGAGAGCTTTTACCTGATGATCTTCAATGGCGTTCAATATACCCCTTTTACCAACCACGGTCTGCAGCATATCCATGCCCATGATTCGACGAATATCATATTTGAATTCTGGCATAATGATATTGTTCCCGGAGACTCGGTCATAATACGTATCAAAGTATACGATGAGGCCGATAGCCTCGGCACCGCGCATTTTCAAACCATGATTCAATATTGTCCGCTGGAAACAAGCAGTGCAGACCCTTTTGTGGAACCACATTTCTCCGTTTATCCTAATCCTATGCAAGACGAAGCTACTGTCATCCTGCCTGCGGCACAAACACCTTCCTCGCTTATCTTATATACTATGACCGGTCAGATAATCCGTCAGTTACCTGTGACTAATGCAGAGACCAGTATTTCCTGTGGCGGCCTTCCGAACGGAATGTATTTTCTTGCAGTGGTACAAGAAGGTAGTATTCTCCATGCGTCAAAGCTGGTTATTGCTGATTAAAAGAAATTAACCATTCATACCCCCGTGAAGCTGTCAGCTGTCAGTTACCGGTTATGAGCTACCAGCTGCCAGCTACCAGAGTCATTTACTACATTCACGACATACTCACAATTCACAACTCACAACTCACCACTCACATGTGGCGATAGTGTAATAACAGCTTTGACTTATGTCTTTCAAAAAGTTTTCTAAATAACTTTTTCATAACACATGGTCACTGCTGCTACCCCTATCTTTCTACAAAGAACAGGATTATGAAACGCACAACTTTAATTCCTCAAAACTTAAAAGGAAGGCTTTCTTTCCTTTACCTGCAAGTACTGGCGGTAGCATGGATGGTTTTGCTTCAACTTCCTGCTTTCGGTCAAACGATACTCGTAAATCCAGACGGCACTCATTCTGTAATCCTGAATAGTGGATCGAACACGTCCGTGATGGTTAATCCAAATGGAACACATACCGTGATATTTGATAACGGAAATACTCAAACCTGGGTCAATCCAGATGGCACACACTCTGTTATGGTACACGCCAATACCAACATGCCTGTGTTGGTGAATCCAGATGGCTCACATTCTGTTATCGTCAATGCCCATAGCCATACGCCGGTAATGGTCAATCCGGATGGTACGCATACACAAATCATCAGATCTGGGAATACTGAGGTTCAGATCAACCCCGACGGGAAAAATTCTGGATATCACAAAACTGATTCACTGCCAAATCAAAAACCAACGACTGGCTCAAAGACGAAGAATAAGAAGAAATCACGTCAGTATCCCTAAAAGCGTTGAGCGTCGGTTGACCGACGTTGTCGCTGGCCACTTCAGGAGCAAGATTTGGCTTTAGCCATAAGTTGGATGGCTATTGTGGCTAAAGCCGTATAATCTCATGGTCAACAGACCCCGGCTTGAAAGCCGGGACAATTAAGTACTTCAAATCTCTATACTTACTTTGGCTCTGCATCCTTCACTCACAACTCACAACTCACGACTGCTATTTTCAACCCTTTTCACCTCACCACCATCACCTTCGCCCCATCTGCATATCCATCATGACTGACCAATGTCAGCGTGTAAATCCCACTGCCTATATGCATCGGTATCTCAATGGTCTTTACATATTCACCTGCATCTTGTTTCAGTGTAACGGGTTCTTCAAAAACGATTCGTCCTGCCTGATCGAAAAGAAGCCATCGGATAGAAGCGGGTTGAGAAAGTCTGTATGTGATAAGCAATTCATCACTCACCGGATTCGGAAAAACCGTCGCATTGATATCTGTCTCAACAGGATCATCTGTACTGGTCATCAGCCCCGTCTCTATCCTCGCTACAACAATCGAAAATCGCTGTCCATTAAAACTCTCACCTGCTACTAAGAGCTTCCCATCCTCTTGAAGAGCTATCGAATGAATGCCATCATTTTGCTCAATGACAGGTCTTACTACTCCACCTTCTCCAAAGGTTCCATCAAAGCTTCCATCAGGATCAAGTCGAGCGATCGCAAAGAGATCCCGGTTGCCCTTCAGGGAAGTGCCTGCGATCAGGATTTGTCCATCCGGCTGCAGGACTATGGAGTTGATCTGATTGTCCTGGTCACCATATGAATCAAGGACGATGCCTTCTGTCCCAAATGTTTCATCTAACCCACCACCAGGATGATATCGCGCTACTGCAAAGAGGTTGTTGGAGGGAGCAGTTCCAAAAAAACCACCAACTAAAATCTTTCGATCCTCCTGCAGGGCAACTGCCTTAATCGTAAAGTCAGCATCCTGTGATCCGGTAAATACAACACCATCTTCATCCCATGTTTGGTCAGGTGATCCATCAGGATTAATACGCACAATAGCGATCTCCCATCTCAATGTAGCTTCATTCAAAGCCTGGCCCGCTAATACAATTTTGCCATCCGGCTGGATCAGCATGGCATTCGCCACCCCTGCACCTATTCCCATATTGGTCATGACGATACCATCATCATGGAACGTGCTGTCCGGTGTTCCGTTCGTATTGAAACGCATCACCACAAATTCATTAGTCAGCGAAATCGGGTTGAGCACATAACCTCCAAGAACAATTTTATTATCCTGCTGCACAGCCAGCGCTTTGCAAAAACCAGTTATGCCTGTTTTCTTCGTTACTAATCCTTGATCACCAAATGTTTGATCCAAGGTGCCGTCTGGTAAATATCGTGCTGCACCAAAGCCAAAGCCATCTCCACTATCCACAGATCCTGCGATAATGATTCGGTTAAATGCGTCAAGCGCTATCCCCTCTGCGATATCCGACCTGCCATCAAAATCCGTCAGTACGATTCCATCTTCATCCAGGCTGGCATCAGGATCTCCATTAGTGGCAAATCGTGCGATCACAAAATCAGTATCCGTGCCGTTATTGGCGATACAGGCCATGACGGCTTTGCCATCCGGTTGGATGACTACTGCGCGGCCAAAAGCATTTGCCGTACCGATAGGAACAATTGTCTTTCCTTCTGTACCAAAGGTGGGATCGAAGCTACCGGGATTTTGTGCAATGAGTGCTATATACCCCGCAGCCAATAGGATAGTTGTAGAAAGTATTCTAGTTAACATGGTTAGTTTGGTTTAAAAAGCGACATAAAGGTAGCGGGGCCAAGTACCAGCGTCAATATCAGCAGGTACCAATCGCTTTAAAAAGGAATGAACTGTGGAAAAAGCGTGACCAATTGTAGGCTTGTTCTTTTCCTCCCTTGCTCCTTTGATCCTATGATCCTTTGATCCTTTGCCTTCAACGACAACTTTGTCAATACGTTTGCTGCAGGGTTGATAGTTG
>DATHZY010000185.1:0-5028 GCA_035458325.1 Saprospiraceae bacterium
CAAGGGGGAATCGGTGCCAGTTGTTTTTACTCTGCCGGTGATCATCGAATTGCAATAACGAGAGGAATCACGGTGGTTGGCGGAGAAAACTCCATCCAACGGCATTTATTCTAAGCACTTCGTCTTGCAATTTCATGCGTTGAAATGACAATCATGCCTCCCCGGCGTTTCCATGCGCATGGAAGAGGGTGGTGGAACGCAGGGGTCGGGGGCAAAAAAGATAAATCATGCCTCCCCGGCGTTTGCATGCGGGAGGATGATGGCAGCGCAACACAGGTCGAGCGCAGCGAAGATCCCGCCTCGAAAGAGCAGCGGGAGGGCGGGGGCAAACTTGTTACTCGGATTTATTGTAATATCCTCGAATAGCTTCAACCACTTCATCTGCACGCTTAAATCCAAAATACAGCGGCAGGCTCAGACATGTATCAGCAATTGATTCTGTTATCGGAAAAGATCCTGGAGCATATTTCATGAATCTGTAAGCCTCCTGCAGATGTGGAGGAATAGGGTAGTGTACCAGTGTGGAAATACCTTGCTTTTCAAGGTGAGCAGCCAGGGCATCTCTGTCATCACACCTGATCACAAAAAGATGATAGGTATGATTTGGATCATCTACCGGCAGTGTGATCTCTGGTACATCATTCAATCGTTCCAGGTATTGTTTTGCTATTTGTTTTCTTTCAGCCAGCCATAGATCAAGCTTGCGTAGTTTGATCCGTAGCATGGCGGCCTGTAATTCATCCAGCCTCGAATTGATCCCGATCTCCTGGCTGACATAGCGCCTGGCTGAGCCATAATTTCGCAATGACCTGACTTTGGCAATGAGATCTGCATCATCACTGGTGACCATGCCGCCATCTCCCAGTGCACCAAGGTTCTTGGTTGGATAAAAACTGGTCGCATTGATATGTCCCCATGCACCCGTCTTTTTTCCATGCACGGTTGCACCGACAGCCTGTGCATTGTCTTCTATCACATGCAGATCGTGTGCATCTGCAATATTTACAATATTGCGCATCTCACAAGGCAGGCCATACAGATGGACCGGCATGATCGCTTTGGTGCGCTTCCTGATCGCAGGTAGTATGTTGTCAATGTGAATATTCATCGTCGTCCGATCTGGCTCCACGGGCACGGGGACAGCACCCGCCAGATGGATCGCATTCCACGTGGCTATATAGGTATTGGCTGGCACGATGACTTCATCACCTGCTCCAATGCCCAATGCTTTTAAGGCAAGGATCAGCGCATCAAGTCCGCTGTTGACGCCTGCGGCATACGCACTTGATTGATAGGCACCGAATTCTTTTTCAAATGCCGCCACCTGATCACCCAGGATCAACATGTCCCCGGACAGGAAATCTGCAAAAGCACTTTTCAACTCATCGCTGATAACGTCATGCATGAGCCGGTGATCAAAGAAAGGGATAGGCTTCATGATGGATGTTTATCACGTATGATGTACGGTGGCCTTTGTTTTACTTCTTCATAAATCCTCCAGAGGTATTCCGATACTACACCTATGCTGAGCATGAGGATACCATTGAACATCGTCATCAATACGACAAGTGTTGTCCAGCCCTGAATCGGAAATCCAAACAACGTGTTGTCAGAAAATAATTTGGCCGCTATGATCAGCAGGATCGCCAGGAGTGAAAAACAAAAGATGATGAGTCCGAGCCAGGTGATCATCCGCAATGGAAAGATCGAAGAGGCGAAGAATGTATTCAACGCGAGATTGATTTTCTTTCGCAATGTCCATCTCGACTTGCCTGCCCGCTGCGGCCGCTGATAAGGCACAAAGACGGTACTGTAACCAAGCTTTAGTAATTCGATCACAGGGGTTGTGTTTCGCTTACTGATCCTTGTATTGAGGATGTCGATAATCTCCCGGTCAACCAGGTATCCGTCTGAACCTCCGGGTGGAAAAGTAATCTCCGAAAACCTGTTCATAAAAGAGTAGTAGCCGTTGGAGAAGAAATCATTGATTTTCCCGTCATTCCTTCCTTCTCTATAACCAAGGATGATTTTATGGCCTTTCTCCCAAAGCCTGTACATGTCGATGATATGCGCTATCGGGCGCTGGCCATCATCCGGCATCGGGCACGCACATTGTCCGGTGCACATCTCGAGGCCGGCAAACTGTGCCATCGGACTGGTATAATTGCGAGACAAGCGATAGGCGGAAATATTTTCCATACGTTGTGCCAGTTCCAAGGCTTTGGCATACGATTGATCAGTTGATCCATCATCAATGATCACAATTTCGTGCGGTATCCCTGCTGCTGAAAGAGTAATATCAATTTCTGTTACCGCTTTTTCCAGTCGTTTTTCACTCTGGTAGGCGAGGAGGATGATGCTGAGTTTACCTTGATTCATATGCTTGTTGTAAAGTGGTAAACTGATGCCAGTCGCGGATATAGTCTGCTTCGTTGTACAGGGTGTTACAGATCACCAATTGTACCGCATCCGCGCTGTACTTCATCTCATGCCAGCATAGCTTTGGCAGATAAAGGCCTTCAGAGGGGTTGGTTAACATGAATGTATTGTCGTGTCCGTCGATCGTGATCGTCCGCACTTCGATGACACCTTTGATAGCGATCAGTACCATTTCAGTCTCATGATGGGCATGTCGTCCCCGGGTCACGCCCCTCGGTGTATCCATCGTGTAAAACACACGCCGGATATCAAAGGGCAACAAATCCTGAGACACAATGTGCAGATGGCCCTCAGCTGGATTGCCTTTCGCAGGAAATGATATCAGAAGGACTTCGTTCATTTGTGCTTGAAGAGGATGACCTGGTTGGCAATGGATGCATCTATCTGATGGCCGTCCTTGGCGTACAGGTAAGACTTTGTATTCATATTGTATGCCGCCAACGGTGCATAATGATTGATGACATAGCTAAAGGAAGAGCCATAGAGTTTGTCATTGGCTTTTTCCGTCAGCCCCCAGCTATAGTTGAAGAAATTAAACAACACATAGGTCGGTTGTTTCTGCTCAAGGTCATCCATCGCCTCCGTGATATACGCCTTTGATTTTTCGTCATGCTTTGAAATCATCGACATGAAGACATGCTTCGAAGGAGCGATCTTATCCGCATAGAGATATGCCTGGGGCTCCGAGCCGAAGACCATAAAGGTGTCGTCTTCTTTCATCAGGCTACCCGCATACGTGGATAGCTTTCGGATAGGACCGAAAGGATTGTTCTTGTACAATTTTTCAACTTCTTTCGACGAGGGTTTGCCGAAATAGTAATCACGATGTACGACCAGCTCACCCGCCATCAGGGCCATCACCAATCCGGCACCAAGCAAGCCCAGGCGTGGTTTGATTTTTTCAACCTGATACAGCGCGGCGGCCGCCATCAAGGCCATGGGAGCAAAGATCAGCATCCAGTACTGGCCATAAAACCTGAAACCCGGTACAACGGTCAGGAGTGCGAGGATGAAGTAGGTGATGAACCAGTTAAAAGGTTTTTTCTTTATCCAGATCAGATTGGCGACCAAGGCAATAGCGGAGGCAATAAACAACGAGAGCTGAAAGAGGCTTATGTTTTTACTGAAGTACCGCAGATAAGTTTTACCCTCTTCAGGCGAAACGCTGGAAGCATACTTAGCGGGATAGGTTGTCAGCCAATATATTGCTTCACTAAAAGCACCGTTGAGGGCAAAGAGGACAGCAAGTAAGGTCACCGGTATGAGCACGCCTGCTGCGAATTGAATGCACTGCATCATCCACGGTTTCTGCTGTCTCCCGAGGATAAAGCAAAGTAAAAAAACAGGAGAGAAGAGGATCGCGGTTTGTTTGGTCAGGATCGCCGAGGCAAAAGCGGCACCTGCCAGTAATAAAAAAAGAAACCCTTTGCGATCATAACTTTTGTGCGCCAGGTAAAGGGCTGATAAGACAAGTACATTGACCAGATGCTCGGCCACCATCGCAAAACCAAAAGCAAAAGGATTGAGACTCAGGATGGAAAAGAGGGCTGCGCCAACTAATGCGAAATGCCTTGAAACATACCTATGTAGAATTAAGAAAATCAATAAGCTGCTGCAAAGCGTGAGTAGCAAACCAAAGAGCCGCAAGCCAAGATCGGTGAAGCCGAATAAACTCCCTCCCAATCCATAGAGATAAAAAAGCATCGGGGGCTTCATCTCATAGAAGTCCAGATAAGGGGTCAATCCTTTAGCTGCGAGTTTGCCGAGATAGCCATACGTGCCTTCATCACGGCTCATTGGATTACCGGCCAGGATAATCCTGTTCACCGATGTGATGAAAATGAAGGTCAGTGCGATGATGGATAAGAAGCCCTGCAGGTACTTTTGTGGAGCAGGTACTGAAACCGGGGTCTGGTCAGGTTTGGTTTTGGCTTTGTTTTTTGGTTTCCCGCTCATTCACCTCTTTTTTTTCCAGGTTTCATCTGTAAATATATTAAAAAACCTAATGTGTTGAGTGAATACGCTATTTTTACAGACGCTAACAGATCAGCCGCTATGCACGACCTCATTATCAATTTCACCCCTACCGGTATGGTGCCCACCAAGGCTATGAATCCTGCTGTACCGATCAGTGCCATGGAGATTATCGAAGAAGTGCATCAGGCGTACGAGGAAGGGATCACGCTTGTGCACCTTCATGCCAGGGATGAAAATGGGGAGCCTACGTATAAGCCCGACATCTATGAAAGTATCGTCACCGGCATCCGTGACCATTGCCGCGACCTCGTGATATGCCTCTCGCTTAGTGGCCGAAATTTTAATGAATTTGAAAAACGCAGCGCGCCGATTGAACTCATGCCGGATATGGGATCGCTGACCTTGAGTTCACTTAATTTTTCAACCCAGGCCAGTGTCAATGCTCCGGACATGATCATGCGTCTCGCTGAGAAAATGAATGAATACGGAGTGCATCCCGAACTCGAGATCTTTGACCTGGGCATGATCCATTATGGAAAATACCTGATCCAGAAAAAAATCCTGCAACCTCCGTATTACTTCAATATCATCTTTGGCAATATCGCAGGCATG
>DATHZY010000186.1:0-3810 GCA_035458325.1 Saprospiraceae bacterium
CCATACAGACCGATCTGTTCCTGCAGCATGGAATGGGAATGATACCAATAGGTGCCGCTCTGCTTGATTGCAAACCTGTACACATGGGTTTCATGCATTTCAATAGGCGATGAGGTGAGGTAGGGTACGCCATCATGTTCATTCGGAAGCAGTATACCATGCCAGTGAACGGAGGTTTCATGGTGCATCATATTCCGTACATGGATTTCAGCCGTATCTCCTTCTGTAAAATACAGCGTCGGGGCTGGTAATTTTCCATTGACCGCAATGGCCAAGCGTTCCTTACCGGTATAGTTGACGATCGTATCTGTGACCATCAGGTCATATCGAACCACTTTTTGGCCTTGCACTGCTGTGATAATCAGAAGCAGCATATACATCAGGAGCTTTCTCATCTTAATGCTGTTTTTTATCTGTTATTTTTCCGCACGTCAGCATAGCTGCTCCATAGTAGGGATTCCGGATTTCCGGCTCTGCGCTGATCCAGTAGGTCTGCTTCATCGGACAGTACATATAATACAAATCCCGATGATCCTGATGCGCATTCTTGACCACCGGCCACAGGATCAGCGATATTTCTGCAAATGCTTTGCGTTGAGTTTCGATATCATTCGTGTTGGTGATTTTCATGACCGACTTAGTCAATCCTTCCTTCTCTTTGAAGGTTGCCGCTGTCTCAATCGTCTTGAGCCAGGAAGCGGATAAGGCAGCCGCCTGTTTGCTGTCGTTGATGATCAGTGCATCCTTGACCTTCAGATAACCATTGACCAGGCCTTCCGGATATTGCTGCGCATCCGCTGACATGTATAGAGTCATCATGGTGATGACGGTGATAATCGTTTTCATAAAAGTGGGTTTAAGTGTTAACAGGTTCAATTTTATAACCGGCCTTCCTGACGGTATCCATGATTTCCTCCCTGGAAATTCCATCCGAATGAACAGAGAGTATCTTGTCTTTACCGGATGTATCTACATCCCAGTGACACATGCCCTCCGCTGAATCCAATACAGGTGCTACCTGTGCTACACAAGAAGCACAATTGATGTTGGTCTTGAAGGTAAATGTCTCACCGGCATGATTGGTTGACTCATTCGCAACGGAAGCCATATATCCTGCCGTTTCAATGGCCGACAGGACTCTCTGGCGTTGCGTATCATCCTGGACGGTTATGTCTGCCATGCCGGGTGTAATGGAATTGATGACGGTGCCTTCAACGGCACTGATCGCATTGGTCACACGCATCTGGCAATGTGAGCTCTGCATGTTGGGAATCTTAATTTGAATTGTTTTCATTTCTTATATTTTTTATGGTGTAAAATTGAAGGGATCGGGTTACTTGTGTGTTACACTTTTTTAGAGAAGTATTACATTATTTAAGGAATGATCCGAGGGCTGGTCAGGACTCATTAATCATCCCGTTGAGCATACCCGGAGATTCAAATGAAGGAGCCTCGTCTTTGAATATAGCCGGCATGGATTCCTGGAGAGCAGGAATTGATGGAGTAATATCTATTGCTTCAGGTACCGAGACACATCCTATGCGGGTGCACATCATTTGAAATAATGATAAGACACTGGTTGCGTCATCAGCCACTGGCCCAACAATTTCTATGGGCATACAGGAAAGATCACATCCTACAAATTCTTCAAGCAGATCTGCTGACTGCCGGATGATCGCATTTGAAGGGAATGCTGGCTGCCTGGCCACTCCACCATCCAATGATGTCCGGAGAAAAGGAAAAAAAGACAGGGCCAAAAGGATGTATACATTTTTCATTGCCTCGGTATTTTTTTATTAGTAAGACAAAGCTGCAACAAGAGCACCCCTGGCCCGTTACATTTTTATAGGTATTGTTTACATGATTACCAATCCTATCTGCAAATCACTCGATTGCGTCATTTCTCATTTATCTGAATCACGTATTCACACGGATTGCACAGATTTTACTGATTCAATCTTTGATGATTATACTTTTCAGTATGGTAATCTGTGCAATCCTTTACTCCGTGATTCAGACAAATGAACACGGACATACTGTGTCTATAGTTTTGTTTTGCAAGTGGAAGTGAAACGCAGATCCCGCCAATTGACTTGACATTTGCAGCGGGAGACACAGTTGAATTTATACCTGGCCAATTGCCATTTGTAACTTAATCTATTGCTTTCATCTTAAGCCTTAGACTATTGCTCACCACACTGACACTACTCAGGGCCATCGCGGCACCGGCTATCATCGGATTGAGCAGAAAGCCATTAAACGGATACAGGATACCCGCGGCTATAGGAATACCAATCAGGTTATAGATAAAGGCCCAGAATAAATTCTGACGTATCGCCGTCACTGTCTGCCTGGAGAGCTGGATGGCCATGGGTATCTTCTTGAGGTCAGAGGAGATGATCGTCATCTTGGCTACATCGATCGCAATATCACTACCCTTCCCCATCGCGATGCTCACATCAGCCTGGGCGAGGGCGGTGCTGTCATTGATACCATCCCCTACCATAGCCACTACGCGACCTTCGCTTTGCAATTGCTTTACAAAAGCAGCTTTATGATCGGGTAGCAGTTCCGCTTTATAATGGGTTATACCCGCTTTTCCTGCTACTGCCTTTGCGGTGGCTTCATTGTCACCGGTGAGCATATAGACTTCGATGCCCAGGCGTTTCATTTCGCTGATCGCCTCTACAGAGGTATCCTTGATTTTGTCCGCAATGGCAATCACGGCCAGCGCTTCTTTCATATTCGAAAACCAAATAATTGTTTTTGATTCCCCTGCCCATGTATTCGCCTTCTCCAGGAGATGATCAGCCAGTTGAATATTATTTTCCTGCATCATCCTTCGGTTGCCGACCATCCAGGGCTTGTTTTGTATATACCCATTTGCACCTTTGCCGGTAATACTCTCAAAGTATTCTACCGGAAGAGTCTCCATGCTACCAAAGTGATTCACCACGGCTTCGGCGAGTGGATGTTCTGAATGTTTTTCAATGTTGTATAAAAAAGCTTTTGCACTGTCATCCCCATTCAACCAGGCGATATCGGTTACTGCGGGTTTGCCTTCTGTAATGGTCCCTGTCTTATCAAGGATGATGGCATCTACTTTCTTCGCCAGTTCCAGGCTCTCCGCATCCTTTATCAGGATTCCTTTCTCAGCGCCTTTTCCTATCCCCACCATAATCGCTGTCGGGGTGGCCAGGCCCAATGCACACGGACAAGCGATCACGAGCACCGTCACTAGCGCCAGCAGTCCATGAGTAAAACCATTCGTACCACCCCACAATACCCATGCACCAAATGCAAGCAGGGCAATGGCGATGACCACCGGGACAAAAATCGCAGCGATCTTATCCACCAGTTTTTGCACAGGCGCTTTGCTACCCTGCGCATCCTGCACCATACGGATGATCTGCGCAAGCATCGTGTCAGCACCCACCTTGATAGCGCGGAACTGAAAACTTCCTTTTTGATTGATTGTCCCGGCAAATACTTTTTCTCCCTCGTTCTTCAATACAGGCAGTGGTTCTCCACTCAGCATGCTTTCATCCACATACGAACTACCGCTGATCACCATACCGTCTACTGCGATCCTGCCACCAGGCTTGACCAGGATGATATCATCCACCTTCACCTGCTCTATCGGAATCTCCATCTGATGTCCACCCTCATGCACGATGGTCACTATGTTGGGTTGTAATCCAATCAGCTTCTTAATGGCGGAGGAGGTCTTTCCTTTTGCTTTTTCTTCGAGCAATTTGCCCAGCAAAATAAAGGTAACCACGCCCGCGGCTGCTTCAAAATAAACGTGTC
>DATHZY010000187.1:0-3532 GCA_035458325.1 Saprospiraceae bacterium
CACCGGCTTTGAGCTGAGCTTTGTCTGCGAAAGTGGTAAACAGTTCCTGATCAAACTCAGGGAACTACCGGAGGATCAGATCCCCGACATCGTCCTGATGGATGTAGATATGCCGGAACTGGATGGAATAGACACCATTGCTATCGCGAAGACGGCTTATCCGTCGATCCGTTTTCTCATCCTTACGGTATATGACGATGAGGACATTCTCTTCAGGGCGATCAAGGCGGGAGCATCCGGCTTCCTGCTGAAGGATGAAAAAATGAACGTGATCGAACAACACATCAACAATCTGTACAAGGGCATTGATGCGCCGATGAGTCCCAGCATAGCGCGAAAAGCATTATCCCTCATCCAGAAATCAAACATGAAAGAAGATCAGCGGGATGAAGCCACGCCACAAGTACCCTTTGAAGTCACCAGCCGGGAGATTGAGGTCCTTCAACTGCTGGTAGATGGGTATAATTATAAAGACATCGGTGATAAACTATTCATCAGCTATAACACCGTCAAGAAACATGTAGCCAACATTTATGAGAAATTGCATGTGACCTCCAAGGCGCAGGCGATCAAGGTGAGTCATTATTTTAATTTGTTGAAATGATACTGACTTAGCATAAGTTGTCCTCCTTCAATAGAAAAACCCTTACGACCGTCTGGATTCACCCAAAAGTCTATCTTTATCTACGCTTTTCAGATAAGCCATTGCAGATCATGTATACTTTTTCAAGTTTCCTTCACGTAAAGGCCAGGTGGTCCCTTCTTTTTCTCCTTGGCTTATGGACTGCCACCCTGCAGGCACAGACCAATGTCGTGCTGCAGATGGAGCAGCTATTAGCGGGACAACCCTTCGCGTATAACCAGGTGACCCAGGCCGAACTAGGCTATTACTTTAAAGCCACCCGGTTACAATATTATATTTCAGAAATCACGCTCATCCATGATGGCGGACAGGTCACTCCTGTGACCGATTATTATCTCCTGGTGGATCCGGCTATAGATTCAGTCTTCTCACTTGGTCAGTTCGCGGTGACAGATCTTGAAAAAATCGAATTCTGGATCGGGGTGGATTCCGCCACGAACCATCTGGATCCGGCACTGTACCCTGAGAATCATCCACTGGCACTGAAGGATCCATCGATGCATTGGGGCTGGGCAGGTGGCTATCGCTTTATCGCCTTTGAGGGTCTCGCCGGAAACACACCTGGTTTTGTGAATAACAATTTCCAGATCCATACCATCGCGGATGAAAATTACAGGAAGGTATCACTCGACATAAATGAAATCGTAAACGGTGACACGTTGCTCGTGCCTATTGAGGCAGATTATGCGAGACTCTTACACAAGATCGATGTATCCACCGGTGTCACCTCCCATTCGTCTGTAGGACTGTCCAAACAAGTCTCGATCAACATGCCTTCGGTCTTCACGCCTGCATTACTGAGCAGCGCACATGAGCCACTGGCGGAAGCCCGATTTCTGATTGCTCCAAATCCGGCATCAGATTTTTTTACCGTATCACTTCCCTGGTCAATAGAAAAAACACTTACACTTGTTTTGACTGACATGCAAGGGAATAAAGTTTTAGACGAAACCATACGAAGCAAAACGCAAGCTTTCGATCTGCAAAGTGATATAGCCCCCGGAGTATATGTTTTAACTCTTTCAGATAGCAGACAAGTCCTGGCAACTGAACAAATCATCGTGATAAGGTAAATCTGAAGACTGAAGACTGCCCACTGAAGACTGCCCGCTACCTAAACGACGCATTGATCTCCTCCAACGCCTCCAGCCCCGGCATCAGCAAGGCCTGATCAATCACATTCAAGGGCGCGTCAACCGTATTCAAGACCTCATGGACTTCCTTTTGCTGCGCATCCACAAAGAGCAGACCCGTCAGGACCTCTCCCTTCTTATTGGCATTGTGGACGGCATTGATGGCAGACAGCCGGTCAGTCGGATCCCAACCTGCGGCAAGGGAGCGCAAATGGATCAATGAACCATCATGCATTTCGATGTATTTATTTTCCCCCGGAGCGACAGATGCCGTGATCTCAGATTTTTCAGGAACATAATCCGCAATGGAGGTCGTATCCATATGGTCCCTGACATAATCATAGGACTTGGTAGATGTCTTGGTGTTGTTAAAAGTAACACAAGGTGACAATACATCGATCAGCGCAAATCCTTTATGGCTGATACCCGCCTTGATCAATGGAATCAATTGATCCTTATCACCTGAAAAACTTCGTGCCACAAATCCGGCACCAAGTTCAAGCGCAAGACCGGCGAGATCTATGGCACTAAACTGAGTTGCTACTCCAGCTTTCCCGATTGAGCCCGGATCCGCCGTGGCAGAATCCTGTCCCTTTGTCAAGCCATAGCAACCATTATTCATGACGATATACACCATGTTGAGATTGCGTCGGATGACGTGCGCAAACTGCCCCATACCAATGGATGCTGAATCCCCGTCACCACTTACGCCAATATAGGTCAGATCCTTATTCGCCATCACAGCTCCTGTAGCTACGGAAGGCATACGCCCATGCACCGAGTTGAAACCATGGCTATTGGCGAGAAAATACGTTGGCGTCTTTGACGAACAACCAATACCTGAAATCTTCGCAATCCGGTGCGGAGGTATCGCCAGTTCAAAACACGCCTGGATGATCGCCGCGCTGATAGAATCATGACCACAACCCGCGCACAACGTGGACAATGCACCTTCATATTCCTTTTTATGAAAACCAATCGCATTGGTACCTGCGCCTGGATGCCGGAAGGTTGGTCTTTTATAACTCATTTTATGTTTAGCTTAGAAGGTTAGTAGTTTAATATTTTAGGAGGTTAAATGGTTATTTGTTTAAATGTTTAGGTGTTTAAACAATTCACCATTTAAACATTTATAACATTTCCCCAGTTAAACTGCATTTTGTGGTTGCGGAATATGGCTGTGGATTTTGCGGATGATAAAATCTGCGGTGATCGGAAAGCCATCGTAATTCAATACCGACACCAGTCGGCGTGGATCTATTTCCAGTTCGTTGATCAGTATACTTCTCATCTGGGCATCACGGTTTTGCTCCACCACAAATACAGTCTCATGATCCATGATAAAATCTAAAACAGATTGTGGAAATGGAGCTGCTTTTAATCGCATGCCATCTACCTGGAGGCCTTGTGCCCTGAGCATGTCAATAGCTTCCAGTGCTGAATCGGTTGTGGTCCCGAAAAACAACATCCCAACATCTGCTCCTGATGGATCAGGATAGAATTGAGGTGGCGGTACAATTGTCTTCGCGGTATCAAATTTTCTGATCAATCGGTCCATGTTGCGCACATAAGCTGCGCCATCTTCAGTGTATCGGGCAAATTCATCCCTGGACGTCCCACGTGTAAAGAAGGATCCCTTGGTTGGATGGGTTCCTGGCAATGTCCTGTAGGTAATGCCGTCTTTATCCACATCAAGGTATCGGCCGAAGTTTTCTATTCTGTCGAGGTCTTCCGCATTGAGCACCTTTCCACGATC
>DATHZY010000188.1:0-7742 GCA_035458325.1 Saprospiraceae bacterium
ACCATTGTTGTTATATTATCCACATTTGCGTACATCGCTCCAATTTGCTGCTGGTACGATAGCGTTGTATCTTGATGAAAGACATATACACATTCGATCAGGGTTTGGTCTCCGGCTTCCAATTTATCCAGGAATACAGAGGATATCGATGATGTCCTTGCAGGTGTAGCGCCAATTGCCAATTCGCTCCAGGCCCCCGGATCGCGTGGATCGCCAGGATAAATAAACCGGGTGGTCGTCAACCCAGGATCGGTCCCCTGGCCATTACCTCCGATGGTGATAGGAGAACCGTTTCGCCAATGACCTGTCATCATCCTGTAAAATTCAATATCTGTTTGCGCCATTTGGAATTGTGTTTCCTTTATGTAGCTATACATGGGTTGCGACAAGTAGGTCAAACTCTGAATGGGTGTATGACTACCATACCCATAAGCTCCTGAATTGCACCAGGAATCCTCCCCATCGAGACCATCCGCATTGTAGGCAAACTCTGTATTGCGAGTACTGTCACAACCAACATAATCATCTTCATCGCAACCGATTTCATAATCATGAAACTGTCCAAAAAACAAACTGTCATAATTTTGCTGAGATTGGTTAATGACTTTATAGCTATTAAATATGCTGTGGTTGAGTAGCGTATTATCCTCACAGTAATAACCAAACACCGTTAGTTGCATTTCTATTCCCAATGGTCTGCCGTTAGAAGCAAGATGGGAGCCTTGATCATTGAAAACCATCCACATGATTTGGTCAGGATGAATCAGTGCACCTTGAAACATGACCGCAGGATATTCACCCAGGTGAGGGTCATATTTACCATTGAGGTTGAGGTCGTCAAAAGTTGCCCATCCTCCTTGATGGGCCTGAGGGAGCTGAAATCCATTGAATCTCGAGAAAAACTGATTTCCCTCCGCAGGCCATCCGAAAATGCCTGAAATTGTATCATCTATTTTTCCATCCTGCTGAAAATCGGCTATGTGGCGTAAAACGTCTTCTCTAAAGACATTCCAAACGGTATCAAAGCGATGGCATTCTTCAATATATTTTAGCCCGTTGGAATCTAGCGGGCCATTATAATAATCATAATTAAAAATCTGAGAATATCGCTGGCCAGCTATATATAATTTCCCATCTGTATAGCCACCAATCCAGGGGTCACCAGCCGTAATCGTATGCTTACCTCCCGGATAATTTGAAATAGGAAATGGCGCAATAAATCCTCCATGCTCAGGACCATAAAATTTTCCGCCCGAAGGTGAAAAGAATGCCTGGATCTTATTAGGGTTAAAAACATATCCTTCAGCATACTCGCGACAGGTATTTTGAGCCTGGGCTAAAAGGGGGGAACACAACAGAATAAAGTAGAGGGAGTTTTTCATCGGTTTCTGGCTTTTCACTAAAGTTAGCCAGGGTCACCCATGAATTTTGTCAATTAGATGTCAGTTCTACAGAAAACAGGGAAATAAACCAGAAAACTGTCGCTGATTAAACAATGCGAACCCGACAGCCATCAGAAAAAGGAAATACCTGATACATAAAATTCAATGTGCAGTTTAATCCCCACACACCAACGGATACCTGAGTCCCTTATACTTGGTGAGTACTGCCTTGACCTTACCAACCGATACCGGACTCTCGATCATCAGCGGAATACGGTTGCCATCTGCGGACATGTAGATGTCCATGCGGGTATCTTCATCAAAGAAGTGACCTGAGACTACCTGCGGGCGAATGAGATGTGTTTTCATCTTTCCGAGGCCGCGGATTTTTTGTTCGACATTTTTCTGGCGGACTTCTACCTGCAACGGATATTCTTCTTCCACAAACACCTTAACGCCAAACTGATCACCGGGATCGTATTGATTGAAGTCCACATTGCGCACATTGTAGACGATGGAGATCATATCATGCATACAACCTGAAAGATCGGCGGTATAATACTTGGTGGGTTTATCCGGCCAGCCCTTGGAGGCATGTACTTTATTGTTTTTCTGATCGAAGGTGAACTTATCCCACCAAACGTATTTGCCCTCCTGGATATCCCTTGAAAAGGAGAGCGGGAGTAATGTCTTTTTATCGATGACACTTTCGTAGCGGTCATTGACTTCATAAAACCATTCAAAGGCGCTGATCGTCTTGCCATCGATGGAGATAAAATACCGGTCGCCCATATCCTTCACCTTGAAGGTAGCCTCACCGGCAGGGATCCAGATAAAATTGAGCTGGTAATAGAGGGTGTAGGTGATCTCCTCCCCACCCTGCCAGGTAAAGTTTTCGGAGTCACAATAGTCGTAATTGACATTTAAGGCATCCTGCCGACGTTCAGGCCCGGTCGCGCCAAGGCATAGGAATGAAGCCAGTATCAGGGTTTTATGCATCATATTCACTTAACGAAATTACGGGGTAATTTGTATATTAAGCAAGTGTTAATTGCATAGGCTAAGGCGAAGGCTGAGGCGAAGGTCAATATGAGGCAGTTTGTGCAACTCTAACAGTTTTGGGTCACAGATAGGTGTCGATTAGTACCCCTGGCCGTTGGATGGAGTTTTCTCCGCCAACCATCTCGATACCTACCACAATTCCTAAGATAATTCTATTCGGAATAATCATTGCTGGCGGCGATAACGCCATCCAGCGGCGATTTTACCCCCTTTTAGGGGGCAAGGGGGAAAAGGAAGGCCAGTCAAAGAATTCTCCCGATCTTCGCCCCCGGGACCAAACCCGATACGCCATTTTCCAACCATGGAAATTCTCATTATTCTCATACTGATCCTGATCAACGGGATCTTTTCAATGTCCGAAATCGCGCTGGTATCAGCTCGCAAGAACAGGCTCACCTCCTCTGCCCAGCAGGGAAACCGGGGCGCTAAGACCGCCCTGGAGCTCCAGGCTGCGCCCAGCAAACTCCTTTCGACCGTCCAGATCGGCATCACCCTGATCGGCTTGCTGACGGGTATCTATAGTGGAGAAAAAATAACCCGGGACATGGAGGCTTTTATCCTCCAGTTTTCCATCCTGGCTCCCTATTCCTCCACCTTGTCGGTAGTGGTCGTACTGATCATCATTACTTTTTTCTCCCTGGTGCTCGGCGAACTGGTGCCAAAACGGATCGGGCTCACCTACCCTGAAGCCATCGCGAAGACCATGGCCATGCCTATGAAAATCATCGCCATGATCACGGCGCCTTTCATCTGGTTATTGACAGTGACCACGGACCTTGTCCTAAAAATATTCAGGGTCCAGCGGTCCAGTGAAAGTAAGGTGACAGAAGAAGAGATCAAAGCGATCGTCCGCGAAGGCATGGAAGACGGAGAAATCCAGGAGATCGAACAGGATATCGTCAACAGGGTATTCAGTGTCGGGGACAGAAGTGTGAGTTCGCTCATGACCGCGCGAAAAAAAATGACTACCCTGGATATCACGGATTCAAGAGATGAAGTAAAAAAGCTAGTATCAGAAGATCTGCACAATTTCTATCCGATCTATGACAGCGATGAGCAGGATATCATCGGGATCGTCAGCCTCAAGCAATTGTTTGCGGAGATTGAAAAAGAAGAGTTCAATCTGAAAAGCATCGTAACCGAACCATCGTATATCGCGGAAGGCGCATCTGCCTACAAAGCATTGGAGCAGTTTAAGCAAACCAATATCCATTACGCCCTCGTGATCGATGAATATGGCTCCACGCAGGGTATCCTGACGATGAGTGATATCCTTGAAGCATTGGTGGGTGATATCTCTGAATTCTATGGTGAAGAATTCCTATTCCAGCAGCGGGATGATCATTCATGGATGATTGACGGACACTATCCTTTGCCGGATTTCCTCACCCGCTTTGGCATGGAGGACTACATCAAGGATTATGAAGTCAATACAGTAGGTGGCCTGATCATGCATGTGCTGGGAAGGATCCCCAAACAGTCAGAAAAAATCAATTGGGTCAATTTTGAATTCGAGATCCTGGATATGGACGGACCGACGATAGATAAAATTTTAATCGTCAGGAAATAACCTGCGGTTATTTCTGACGCTTGGGTTAAATGTTTAATTGGTTAAATGTTTATTTCTTGCGTCAGGAAATAACCTGCGGTTATTTCTGACGCTTGGGTTAAATGTTTAAATGGTTAAATGTTTATTTCAAGTAAACCATTTAAACACTTAACCACTTAAACACTTAACCATTTAAACATCTAAACCTCTTCCATTTGGCTCAAATGAAACAAACCTCTTCACGCATACTCGGCATCGACCCCGGCACCAACATCCTGGGCTTTGCGGTCATTGAAGTAGATAGAGACAAAATCGATGTGCTGGAAATTGGTGTATTGCATTTGAAAGACAAGGGAGAGCATACCGACAAACTAAAAGAAATCTTCCTGGAGATCCAGGAGATCATCGAACGATACCTGCCGCAGGAGCTCGCTATTGAAGCACCATTCTTTGGAAAGAATGTACAATCGATGTTGAAACTAGGAAGAGCACAGGGTGTAGCCATGGCAGCCGGCATGACGATGGGACTCACCATCACTGAATACTCCCCAAAGAAAGTAAAGCAATCTGTCACCGGTAATGGAAATGCTGCGAAAGAGCAAGTCGCCGATATGCTCTGTCGTATGCTCAGCATCGAACCCGGAAAGTTTGCACTTGATGCCACGGATGCCTTGTCAGTGGCAGTATGTCACCACTATCAGGCGGGCAGGCCTGTGTCTTCGAAGAAGGGTGGGTGGAAATCTTTTTTGAAGGAAAATCCGGATCGAATCCAGAAATAGAAATTATTTTAAGTACGGACCGGACGCGTCCTGTCCGTACTTAAAATAATTTCTATTTCTTAGGTTCTGTCTCCGTTTGTTTCTCCTCGTCATCTTCATCATTATCCTTGATATCCTTGACGAGGTCATCTACTTCCTTGGTGGCCTTCTTTAACTTATCCAGGTTTTGCTCGCGCTTCTGGGCGGTGTCCTTGGCGCCTTTGCCACTGGGGGGAGCAGAGCCGTCGCCTTTGAAGCCTTCTTCGCTGAATACAAAACCTTTGTTGTCTGCATCGACGTAGATCGTATCGCCTTCTGAAAACTGACCGGAGAGCACTTGTACGGCCAATTCGTTGACGAGTTCGACTTCGATGACTCTCTTGAGCGGACGTGCGCCAAACTGAGGATCATAGCCCAGGTCAGCGAGGAGGTTCAATGCCTTGTCACTGATCTCCAGGTTGAGTTCTCGATTGGCGAGGTTTTTCTTGATCTTCCTGAGCAGTAACAATGCGATTTTCTTGATCTCCTCCTTGGAGAGTGGGAGGAACATGATCTTATCATCGATACGATTGAGGAACTCCGGACGCAATGATTCTTTCAGGAGGTTGAAGACTTCTTCCTTCGTTGTTGCGATGATATCCTGGCGCTGTCCTTCTCCCAGTGCTTCGAGGTCTTCGAAATTTTCGAGGATGACTTCGGAGCCCATGTTGGAGGTCATGATGACGATCGTGTTCTTGAAATTCGCTACACGTCCTTTATTATCTGTCAATCTTCCATCATCCAGGACCTGAAGCAGGACATTGAACGTATCCGGATGCGCTTTTTCAATTTCATCCAGGAGGACGATGGAATAAGGCCTGCGGCGAACAGCTTCTGTCAATTGTCCGCCCTCATCATAACCAACATATCCCGGAGGCGCACCCACCAATCTGGACACAGCATGCTTCTCCTGATACTCGCTCATGTCAATCCGAGTGATGGCACTTTCATCATCAAACAATACTTCAGCGAGTGCCTTTGCTAATTCTGTTTTCCCTACACCGGTCGGACCGAGGAAAATAAACGAACCAATCGGCTTGTTGGGATCCTGGAGTCCTGCCCTGCTTCTGCGCACGGCATTACTTACAGACTTCACGGCTTCTGCCTGGCCAATCAGGCGCTGGCCGATCTCTTCCTCCAGATGAAGCATCTTTTCCTTCTCACTCTGCATCATCTTCTGCAGTGGGATGCCGGTCCATCGGGAGACGACTTCGGCGATATCATCCGCTGTCACTTCTTCGTTGGTGAAACGGCTCTCGGTGGGCAGCGCGTGCAACTTCGTTTCCGCTTCGGTAAGTTTAGCTTTCTCTGATACAAGCTCGCCGTATCGGATCTTAGCGACTTTTTCATAATTGGATTCGCGCTCGGCAACGGTGGCTTCATGCTCGAGTTCGTCGATCTTCTTTCGAATATTCTGTATGGAGTCGACTAGTTCTTTTTCATTCTTCCACGTGGCTTTAAGGGTGTCCAGTTTTTCCTGGGTGTTAGCGATCGTCTCTGTGATGACTTTTAATTTCTTATCATCCTTTTCACGCTTGACAGCTTCGCGTTCGATTTCGAGTTGGCGCAGCTTGCGGTCAGCCTGATCGATCTCTTCGGGTAAGCTATCGAGTTCGAGGCGTAGCTTGGCGGCGGCTTCATCGATCAGGTCGATTGCCTTGTCCGGCAGGTGACGGTCAGCAATGTAACGGTGTGATAATTCAGCTGCAGCTACGAGTGCTTCATCGAGGATGGCAATTTTATGATATACCTCGTACTTATCCTGTATACCACGAAGAATCGAAATCGTGTCTTCTACTGAAGGCTCGTCTATAAACACCGTCTGGAATCTCCTCACAAGTGCTTTATCGGCTTCAAAATATTTTTGATACTCATCCGCAGTAGTGGCACCGATCGTGCGTAGCTCACCTCTGGCGAGTGCTGGTTTCAGAATATTGGCTGCGTCCATAGCGCCACTACCACCACCGGCTCCTATGAGGGTATGGATCTCATCAATAAACAGGATGATCTCACCATTTGAGCTCTTTACTTCTTCGATCACGGCCTTGATGCGTTCTTCAAATTCGCCTTTGAATTTGGCACCGGCGATGAGGGCTGCGATATCGAGGACATAGATCTGCTTGGTGAGCAGATTTTCAGGAACATCCTTCTTCACGATACGCCATGCTATTCCTTCGACGATGGCTGTCTTTCCGACACCTGCATCCCCGATGAGTATGGGATTGTTCTTCTTGCGTCGTGAGAGGATGTGCAGGATGCGCCTGATCTCTTCGTCGCGTCCGATGATCGGGTCCAGTTTGCCATCGAGTGCTCTTTGGTTGAGATGTATACCGAATTTCTTCAGTGCGTTGTATTGGTTCTCCGTATTCTGATCGCTCACCTTGCGTCCGCCTCTCAATTCCTTGATGGCGGCTTTGAGGCCTTCGAGGGTGGCACCCTGGTCCTTGAGGATCTGGGCGCCCTTGCTATTGCCTTTCATAATACCTAGGAGCATGATCTCTGTGGAGATAAATTCATCTCCAAATTCAGGAAGGAGCTTCTTGGCTTCGCTGAGGGCTTTGTTGCTATGATCGGTCAGGTACTGCTTATCAGATCCGGAGACTTTTGGATAACTCTGGATGGATTCATCCAGGGCTTTCACCAGTTGGGGTAAACTCACGCCGACTTTCTGGAAAAGGAATTTGGCGCTGTCTTCACTGGCTTCCAGGATCCCTTTGATCATGTGTGTCGTATCGACTGTCTGTTGCTGCAGGCTTGCAGCTAATCGTTGTCCTGCCAGGATGGCTTCCTGGGCGTTGATGGTAAAGTTATCGTATGTCATGGTTGTATACTGCTTAGTAGTTTAGTTGGTGTCTCAAGAATACGAAATAACAATCAGGGCGGCGATGGAGTTCTACGAATCGCGACTAAAAGTCGCCGCTGGATGGCGTTCTCGCCGCCAGCTATGATGAT
>DATHZY010000189.1:0-11769 GCA_035458325.1 Saprospiraceae bacterium
TGTCAGAGGTTGTGAGTTCCGTGATCGTTCATTTGGGCGAATAGTTAGTAGGTATTACGAACGTGTATGCTACCCGGATCTTCGGCCATTTAATAATTAGGGATATTACCAAACCTTTATTGCACCAGGATCGTGAACATAAAGTAGCAAGGTAAGCCCCCGCAATAAAACATAAGTCAGCCGATCGGTTTGAAATATTATTGACCAATAAAAGACCGAATGCCAAGATTCGCCCCAAATCTTGCATGTGCTTGTTTGATTGGATTTGCATCGGTGCTATAGACGGAAGCTGACCTGTACATAGGTGCCAAATAGATCTCAAACGACGAACCAAGGGAATAGCCAACACTCACACCTGCGGTAAAGGCTATGCCTGCTTTCGTTTTAAACCAACTTTCAGGATCGGAATTCAATGTATAAAAACCAGCGTTTGGAGATAATATTTCTCCGGTATAGCTTGTATTAAGGTTTATAATAGTCCCCGCATCCAGACCAAATCTCCATTTTTCTGAATGGAACGTATATCCAATTTTTATAGGAATGTCAACTTGAGTAATATTGTTGTACGTCTTTTTCTGGTATTCGGTAGTCGTAATGACCGGGACTTGCCCGTAAACGTTTATGGTATCATTTGTTTGGTTGTTCACAAAAATTTCTTTCAAACCAAATACACTATCCGTGACAATAATCTCGTCGTTGAAGGTGAAAACACGCGCAAGGCGGGATAACTCAATACCTGACTTAATCATTAATCCTTTGTAAACATCAGCTCCAACTTCCATCCCAAATTGAATTGTTTCCAGTTGCTTCTCCGTTAGATTTCTTAGATTAAGGTATTCGGCAGAACCGGAATTTTTTGCTGTTAGCATTGAAGTAGTAGCGCTAATCCCGCCGTATGCGCTGATGGAGTATATGATCTTGTGCCTGGACGAGGGAAGAGGATTTGGTAAAAGTTGGCTTTGCCCAAAATATTCAGGTGATACCGGTGGTGATATTGTTATTGCTCTATTGGCTTGAGTTTCATTAATCGAAACATGCACCAGGTCTAATCTTTCAGTCGGTATCAAAGGGCTGGTATTATTTTCGCTTGATTGACTTTCCCTGCTCACAACATCATTATCTGGGTTTATGCTAGTTGCTACCGGTTCGGGAGTACTGCTGGGCGCATCATGGTATGTTCTGCTGCCAGTAAGAAGCAATTCTATCTCAGTTGAATTATCCTTCTTCTCATCGGTTTCTGTTGTATTCATAGCTTTACCTTTCTCAGTATCGTACAAACGGGTATATTCATTCGATAAGGAATGTTTATCTACTGGCGTTGAGGAACTGACTTCTTTCGGTGAGTGGTGATCTGATGAAACCTCAGATTCAAATGGCACTGCAGGGCTTTCAAGGGTTTGCGGATTATTGACATCAGATAAACCGGCACTTTGCGGATCGGTAGATGTGGTGGACTTCCACAAGGCACCAGAGACAATACCGATGATGAGGAACCCGGTCAAATACATCCAGAACAAACCTCGCCTTTTTCGTTTTGGCGCTTCAGGAGCTATGGCCTTCCATAAGGCATCTGTATCAACAGATGATGGATGTTGTGTGATCTTTGAGGAAGCGTATTTTTCAAACTTTGAATGTGTCATACGGCTGTTCTGCTTTTTGATTCTTTTGCGACCAGTTGGCTGCGCAATAGGGCTCTTGCCCTGGTGAGTTGTGAACGAGATGTGCTTTCAGAGATACCCAGTAGTGCTGTGATTTCCTTATGGCTGTATCCTTCAATGGAGTAGAGGTTGAAAACTTCTCTAAAACCATGTGGCAACTTATGGATAAGGGCCATTAACTCTTCAGCACCCATTTTTGAATAAACCTCGGGATCAATCGGCGTTATGGGTACCTGCTCGAGGTCCATAATTTCATTTTTGAAAGTGCTTTTCTTAAAGGATTTTAGTGCGGTATTGATGACGATCCGTGTCATCCATGATTCAAAAGACCCTCTCTCTTCATACTTAATAATATGGCGGAGGATATTGATCAGGGAATCCTGAAGATTATCCTCCGCCATGGCAATGTCTCTACAATACCTTCTGCTTACGGTCATCAAACGTGCAGAGTAACGAATGACCAGTTCCTGTTGGAACATTGGGTCCATTCTTTGGCATCCTTCGATAATATCTCGCTCGCTAATAGGTTTCAATAAGGGATGTCTGTCTTAAATAAACTGGAGTTTAACGTCATGACTCCATGGTTATAAGTAGTTACTATATCTAAGGATTCATCGGTAGATCAAAATCTCCCACTGTGCTTAATGATATTTCTCCTCCTAGTGAACTTGTAAATAATATAGTTCCGGAAAAGGTGCCCTTTATCCGGCCTGGTTCTCCTTCTGCACTTATCTCAGTGAATGTAATTTCATCGATTCCGCATACTCCCCAACATTGCAGGTTTAGGATGCCATAGGTATTTGTTGTTAACCTCCCAAACATTCCATTTAGGATGCTTTCATCATAGGTGCCGATAGAAGTCTGGTTAAAAAAGAGGTAGAAATAGTTATCGGTGCCTGGTGGAATAGTGCCCGATAACAGAAATTCGCCGGAGCCAATGGAGTCAACTGCACTTCCCTGGATTAAGGTGATGGTTTCGGTACCTCCAACAGTGATTTTGAAATAATCTGTCAATACGTTTCCACAGGCAACGATTTCCTCCACATCAACTGCTGGCGATACATTGAACGTCTGGACGTCACTTTGTTCAAGGGCACCTAAGTCGGTTGCCACAAGATCAAATGTGCTGGAATTATTACAATCAGCAGCAACAATCAGGAATTCATTAGAACTTCCGTCTTGTGCAGACCAAAATTTATGTCCGTCAAGGGTTACTTCCACCCAGCCATCATACAGTGGTTCATTGTCACAATCCAGCAAAGAACCGGAAATCTCAATGAGCTCTGGTCCAACTAAGGAAAGAACTCCCATATCATGATCAGCAGTTAATGGACCTATCGTCGTAGAAAAGATTTCACAGCCGTAATTGGAGCTGATCGATATAGCCAGTTCTTCACCGCTGGGCACCTTTCCGCCAAAGTATCCTTCGTCGTCTGTCCATCCGCCTCTTGCACTTCCGGATCCAACAATTTCTACACTGACATAAGCATTTGAGATGGGAATGCCACTGGTCGTTTCTACCTGGCCTTCCAGGGTCACAAGTGATAACTGGATATCACAATTCCAGAAAGAGAAATGATTCACCTCGCCAATGTAGTAGCCACCTTGCAGGGTGGCAATCCCTTCTTCCTGCCACAAACCATACGTTTCATTAAAATACCAAAGTGGAATTTCATTTGGCGCATTGGCTAAAAGTTCTGCAGGTACTGGAAATGTCAGTTCTGCTTTCCTCCCTTGTCCGATATTCAATTCGTTGCCCGCATTGTCTGTCAACTCTACAGCCATCATACCGAAGGAACTTAGCGCGACCTCTTCATTAAATCGGTTAACACCCTGGAGATCTCCGGGCATAATCTGTCCAAGATCTTGTGCGGTAGGGTTTAACCATCGGGCAGCTACATTTACATTGCCGGTATAGGGCGCCCCTGCAGCTGTGATAATACTCTGTGCAGGAAATGTGATAGAGATTCCTTCGGAGGATTGTACAGTGGCACCAGCTTCTGCAGAAAACGTTCCTATAGGTGTTTTGTCGAGCAACTTAATCGTCACGTAGTTCATAGAAGACGCTCTTGGAAAAAAGCGTGATGAACCATTGAAATAGCCATCTTTTTCGATGAGTACAAAAGTTCCGGCTTTGTTCATGGCTATATTGCGAAATACGAATCGTCCCTTTTCGTCGGATGTTGTGCTTTCATCATCAAGTGTAATGTCTGCATCTGAAACTGGCATTCCATTTTCGTCAATGACGACCCCTGCAAGCGATGCTGAAACGGGAATGACTTCCTGATAAAAGTCATCAAGGTTGATGACTGGTGGATTAAAGTACGTTTTGGTTTCAATTTGCTCGTCGATATTGTCGCGGCAAGCGAAAAGGGAGACCAACAGTAAGGATAATAGGAATTTATTTTTCATTTTTTAGAATTGTTTTATTGACTATTTTAGAATGAATAGAAGCACTTCTTACAATAGAAGTCCTTAATAGCCTGATTCGCTGCATCGGGGATAAAATTATTTTCAATAGCGGCGTAAAACGCCTGATTTTAAAGGAGGAATCTAACTTAGAGCGGTTGGTTTCAGGTCTTACCTTGCCTGAATGATACAGGCAGGGGACGAGCAGCAGGATGGCACTGCGGCCAACAAAATGTGCTTAAGCTGGATAATCAGCGGATATTGACCCTTGTTCTCCGCTGCAAATGGCCCCCTTCCCACGACCACAGGTGGCTAGTTGTGACTGGAATTCAGTATTGCTCAATTGCAACTCCGCATTTTACTTTAGCAAAGCACTGATCAACTCCTTGTCCGACACTTATAGTGTCCTTAATTTTATGAAACATTAGAACTTTTTATAATATGTACAAGTTGCAAGGAAATTACCCTATATGAAGGGAGAATAGTTACCTATTCGTTATTAGCGCATTGGATAAAGATACATTTATCCAGGAGGCAGGAGGCAGGAGGCAGGAGACAGGAGGAACTGAGTGAGCGGTGAGTCAATAAGTGTATAAGGGTTTATAATTTTATTTAAGCTTATTAAGCTTATCAAGCTTATCAAGCTTATCAACACATCAACACATCAACTCAATTTACAGTTACACCCGCAAACGTATTCCCCACAAACTGGAGGATCTCATCACGCACGCGTCGCACTTCGATGTCAGATTCCATCAGCCAGCCCTTAGACCAACTATGGATGACCTTGATACCAATCTTTTCAAGGTCTTCCTGGAACTGAAGATGCCAGAGACTATTGGCAGGCCACTCACCTGTAGGCCAGAAATCACGGACTAGCAGGACGAATGGATTGTTAGGTTCGAGTAATGATTCGACAAAATAATTTTCGTCAGGGTTAAGGCTCCGCTCTGATATCTTGTACGGCATCGGCAATGTATCAAGTACCTGTCTGTCCAGTTCCGGACCAAGAAGCGAAATCATATTCACCCGGTGGGCAGAATAGATACACGTCTGCGAAAGGAACGGGGCAAACTGCCGTGCAATATTCGTCAGGTATTTGAGCGCAGATGAATTGCGGTTCTGGCTCAATCTGAAATCAGTGAGCATGGTGGGCATATCCAGCTGCTCATGCAGGTATCGCTGGTTGAATGGTGGCTCACAGGAATACACATCGCAAGGCATGTCCTGTACTTTTTGCCAGTACATACCCATGGATGGGTCTTTGGCTTTGAGCAGGATATAGTTGATGAGTTGTGGACCTTCCTCAGAAGCTGCCGGCATCATGCTTAACGGCAGTAACTGGATCGGATACCATTTGCTGCGGCTTTCAATACTCATTTCAGCAAAGAACTGCTCCGCTTCAGTACTGTCCACAGAAGCTTTCCTGGAAGTTAATTTGCGGATAGCCGGTGAATATTCTTCACAAAGATGATTGCGACGCTGGCTGACTTCGTTGAGGTATTCTGCGATAGAGTGGAGTCGTATGCGCTCGATCATCTCCTTCATGTTCTCATTCATCATCGCAGGCCATTCTACTTCAAGGGCATCACCGGTCACAAGTTGCGTGATGTACCATTCATCAAAGTAGGTCAGCCAATCAGATGTTGGGGTCAGGTGAAGTGCCTGGACAATCGCTTTTGCATTTTCAGGAAACTGGTTTTGAAATCCGGCCCAGAAAAAGTAGTCTTCAAGATGATGTTGACGCTCTACGATAGCAGTGAGCGACGCATTCACTTCACGCAATCCCTCAGCACTGCGATGTATACTCAACGCCTGTGACTCAAAACGCTTCTTGAAATAACCACTGATGTTGATATTGTTGTACCACTTCAGTACGTCTTCCTCCCATTCTTTTGTCTCCGCACCCAGGCCTGTTTGCTCAGGGGCATTATGGGAATTGAGACGCTTGAGCTGACTACGGATGTGTGTTTCGATCGCATCCTTGGCACCAAACAATTCAACTTTCAGCGTCTGCAGATAATCAATAGCTTCAGAGAGGGTTGGATGCTCTTTACGCTCTGCAGGGATGTTGACCCAGGGCTGGCCTGATTCAATTTCTGCAAGCAGTTCAAGGTATTGTGTCTTGATCGCCTTTCGGTCCTGGCTGATCAGTTTTGCCTTTCGGCTGATCTGTCCTTTGAGTTTGTCCGCAAGCTGGCTCATGCTGCTTTCAAATGAAAACGCATCACCATAGGTCAGGTGCAGTTCACGCGCATGGGACAACAATTTGTCAATCTTGTTGACATAGATGTTGATCTCCCTGATCCAGTAGGTCTTGACATGATTAAAATAACGAAGCATGATCCAGTCTGCACGCTTCAGCAATTCGTTAGCCTGGTCTGCCATCAGGGAGATATACTGCATCACTTCACTCTTGACAAAATCAAGGGAGTGATTGACGAGCAGGCTCACATCGAGCAGATCCATGTACTCAAATCCATCCTGGCGGAGTTTGTTGAGTTTGATATGGTGCTCTATTTTATTACGCAGCCGCTTGTATTCAGCTGGGGATATTTCAAACATCGGTCTGCTCAACCGGTAGAAAAGTGGATTGACATTGTTGTGGTTAAACAGGCCTGCAAATTTCTGGATGAGTTCATATCGGTTTGTACCCGGCCATAGTTCCTGGTGGAGGGAAGACCACGGTTTACTGATACGGGCAAAGTCACCGGAGAGTTTGTATAGTTCGATATGATGGATACTCTCTGCAGGAGAGAGTGGGTTGATCACATTTTGTGGGTTGTTGGATCTGGAAGCAACAGGCGTGTAAATCGTCCTGTCCATTTTATTTAACGGATATGTACCCAGCAGGTCATTGACAGCAGACTCTTCATCGTACCAGATCACCACCGGTTTGCCTTGCAGTGCATCTGTAGCAGCCATCGCGGCAAGGAGATGCAGGTGGTCTTCCTGCTGGCTGCTTATCCAGCGCTGGCGGGAACCTGAAGGTGTCGAAAATAATCTGGCTTGCTGTGGGTTGAGGTGACTACCCAGTATGTTTGCAGTATTCATATGTAATGATCCTTGTCCTGCAAATATTATACTTTTTTATAATATGTAATAGGTTGAAGACAAAAAATATTGCATATTTCTTCAAGAAGCCACCTGATTCCCTATTTAGGCGGCTCTACCATGCCTCCACTGACCTTTTCCCCATTCTTGTATTGATATTCCAAAGTCACATTTCCCTCTTCATCATAATACCGGAAGAAACCATCCTGCTTACCGTCTTTGTACTCGACTTCCTGCTTCAGTTTGAAGGTTCTGTCATCATACGTCCTGGCGGTGCCTTCCAGTTTATCATCCTTGTAGGTTCTCGTTTCAACTACTTTACCAAATTTGTAGGATGTCCATGGGCCATGTAATTTGTTCTGCCGGTAGTTGAGCCGTAGGTCGACCTGGTTACGGAATGACATCCGCATGGAGGTTCCCTCCAGCATACCATTAACGTAGTGATTGATCAGGACGATATCCCCTTCAGAGGTATATTCGATCCACTGTCCTGCTTTCTTGTCATTTTCCACAAATCCTTCGATATGCACATTGCCCCCTGCATCAAGTCTACGGGCATACTTGACATTCGAACCCGGGATGTCTTCGAGGATCATCCCTGCCAGGTCTCCGGTGCCTTCTTCCCCCGTAGTGGCGGCCTTTCCTTCACCTGGTTTGCAGGAGGAGAGCGATAGTGTAAGGATGCTGATAATGAGCAGTATAGCGTGGTTTGTTAATGAAAATTTAAACATGGCCTGGTTGGATTAGATCGTGGTATTTATGAAAGTCTTCGTTACAGAATTTTATACTTTTGGCATTCTTTTATACACGGGGTTTTTTAGCGTCCCCGGTTCAAAAGTTTCACAAATTTGACAAAAAGAAAATGGATATTCTCATCGAAGGCCTTTCAAAGGCGTATGAAAACCAAAAAGCAGTAGACAATATCTCTTTCGAAGTGCGGACCGGAGAGATTGTTGGCTTCCTTGGCCCCAATGGTGCAGGTAAAACCACCACCATGAAGATGATCACCCAGTTTATCTCACCGGATTCCGGCAGGATCACGATTGGTGGAAAAGTCATTGCAAAGGAAAATATCAGGGGATCCATTGGCTATCTGCCTGAAAACAATCCGCTCTATGAAGACATGCCTGTCATGGATTACCTGGCTTTTTGCGGCCAGTTGCAAGGCATCAGGAAAAATCAACTTGATCAGCGCGTACGGGAGATGATCGTCATGTGCGGGCTCAATGAAGAAAAGCACAAGAAGATAGGTGAACTATCAAAGGGATACCGCCAACGTGTCGGTCTGGCCCAGGCCATGATCCATGACCCGGCGATCCTGATCCTCGACGAACCGACCACTGGTCTTGACCCAAATCAGCGTGTCGAGATCCGCGAATTGATCAAGAGGCTCGGGATGCATAAGTCGGTAATCCTCTCCACGCACATTCTTCCGGAGGTTGAAGCAACCTGTGATAGAATACTGATTATCAACAAGGGACAGATTGTAGCAAATGGCACCGCGGAGACCCTCCGAAGTCAGGCCACTGGCAAGAGTGTCCTGTTAGTGGATATCGAAGGAGCACCACGGCCGGTGATAGAAAAAGAGCTCAGGTCGATGCCCGGCATCACGGGCGTTGGATTGAGCCCGGATCATCGTCTTTTGGAAATCGAATGCACTGACAGCCAGCAAACAGCCAGGTCTGTGTATAAAATGTGTGTGTCCAAGGATTGGATGTTGCTCCAGATGAGCCCGGTCGAAACCAGGCTGGAAGATATATTCCGAAACGTCACCCTCAACTAAACCAAACGATATGAGAGAATCATGGATTATCGCCCGCAAGGAACTCAATAGTTTTTTTGATTCACTGGTCGCTTACATCCTGTTGATTGCATTCCTCGGCTTCAGTGGCTTTTTTACCTGGCTGTGGGGCAGTGATATCTTTTACCACAAGCAGGCCAGCCTAAATACCTTCTTCAATGTAGCCTTGTGGTCATTGTTCTTTTTCATCCCCGCGATCACCATGCGCCAGTTTGCAGAAGAAAAGAAATCAGGCACTATTGAGTTGTTACTGACCAAGCGACTTACCGATCGGCAACTGGTGATTGGTAAATACCTCGCCTGCCTTTTATTGGTGGCTATCGCACTCGCTTTTACATTACCTTATTACGTATCCATTGCCAGACTGGGCAATATCGATCATGGCAGCACCATCACAGGATACCTTGGCTTGATCCTTATGAGTTCTGCCTATGTTTCTATTGGCTTACTGGCATCATCACTGACCAATAACCAAATCGTCGCATTCCTCCTGGCCTTGCTGGCAGGGGTAGTATTCCAGTTTATTCTCGGATCAGTAGGTTCAGGTCAGACCGGATGGATTGGTAGCCTGCTCATGGACCTGAGCATCCCTCATCATTACGACTCGATGTCACGCGGGGTGATTGATACCAAGGATGTGCTCTATTTTTTAGCCCTTACTTTTCTGGGGCTGATGTTAACTGAAGTGGTGATCTCCAAAAGAAAGTAGACATGAAACAGGATAGACGAATTTCAACAGCCTTGATCATCGGGATCGTAGCGGTCATCTTTTTACTTTCAAGGCAATATTTCTTCAGGCTTGACCTTACTGAGGACAAGCAATTTACCATGAGTAAGGCTACGAAATCAATTCTTCGTGGCCTGGAAGACCCGGTCGATGTCAAGGCTTATTTCTCTGACAATCTCCCTGCAGACCTTGAACGGGTCAAGTCAGATTTTGAAAGCCTGCTGGTGGAGTACAACAACATCTCTAAGGGTAAGGTCAACTACCGCTTTATCAATCCGGGACAAACCCCTGAAGCAGAGCAGGAAGCAGCTCAGAATGGTATCCAGCCCATTTTGATCAACGTGCGTGAAAAGGATGAGGCCTCCCAGAAGAAAGCCTTCATGGGCGCAGTCATTGAATATGGTGATCAGAAAGAGATCATCCCTTTTATCGGACAGGAGTCCGCTATGGAGTATGATCTCACCACTGCCATCAAGAAAATCTCCGTCAAGGATAAACCGTCACTTGCCCTGATCCAGGGACATGGCGAACCACAACCCAATCAGATGATCCAGGCGATGCAGGCATTGAGTGTCATCTACAATATTGAAAGTTACGATCTGTCGGTAGAGCCAACGATTCCAGCCCGTTACCAGGCCGTATTGCTTTTCAATCCGGTGGATTCATTACCCTATGAGCAATATGGTAAGCTGAATGATTATCTATCGAAAGGGGGTAAAGTCATAGTCGCGGCCAATGCTGTCAACGGTGATTTATCAACTGCTTCAGGCGCCGTGGTCAATCATAATGTGTTTCAATGGCTTGCCTCCTTAGGCGTCAATGTCGAACCAAGTTTTGTCATTGATGCAGCATGTGCTAAAGTAACGGTGCAACAGCAACGCACAGGCTTCTTCAATTTTGCATCGCAGATTAGTTTCCCATATATCCCTCTGATGAATACGTTTCCGGATCACCCGGCTACCAAGGGGTTGGAAGCAGTACTGTTTCAGTTTGCCAGCCCGATCCAGTTTTCATCTGGTGCCGAAGGGTCGTTCTTTCCGATTGTGACGACTTCTGAGAAAGCGGGTGTGCAGCAGGCGCCCATTACATTTGATGTGCAGCGCCAGTGGACACAGGCCGATTTTCCGATGTCAAAGATTGTACTCGGTGGAGTAGTGGAAGGTGTTAAGGGCAATCCGGAAGGAAAACTTGTAGTGTTTTCCGACAGCGACTTTTTCATTGCTCCTCGCGGTGACGCCAATGCAGATAACATCAATCTGATCGTCAATACCGTTGAATGGCTCTGTGATAAATCAGGTCTATCTGAACTGCGTACCAAGGGTGTAGTATACAGACCTATCAAGGAACTGGCAGAAGGAGAGCGGAGTGCCATTAAGTACACCAACTTCCTGCTTCCGTTGATCCTGGTTGGGGCAGTAGGCTTCTGGCGTTCACAGCGCAATCGCAATAAGCGTATACGTCGTATGGAAGAAAAATATGTTTAACCTCCAGCCAGCTTCCTCATGAGTAACCGCAACCTGCTGATTGTATTTATTACTTGCCTCACGATATTTTTTGCTGGCAAGTTGTTGAGGAATAACCGGTCAGCCTCTTTTGATCCGGTGGTGGTGGCTGTGGATACTGCACAAATTGACCGGATAAAATTTATTGGAGGAGGACCTGCGCATGCTGAATTCGAATTGGTACGAGTTGATACGTCGTGGGAGGCGATTCAAGGCAGCATTAAGGTAAAACTTGAACCCTCCGCCCGTAAAGCCGTCCTTGCTTCATTGGCAGGCTTGAATGCAAATAGGGTTGTTACAAAAGACGTTTCAAAATATCCCGAGTTTGAAATCGATGATCCGCAAGCTTCAAAAGTGATCGTCTGGCAGGGAAAGAAGCAAGTGGCTGATTTGACTATCGGCGGATTCAGGTTTAATCAACAGGCGCAGACCGCATCTACATTTGTGAGAAAGGGAGATAAACCTGAAGTTTACCTCATTGATGGGTTTGCAGGTTTAGCACTGAAGGCGAGGTTTGAACAATTCAGGGATAAGAAATTAGTTAAATCGGATGCAGCTGATCTCACCTCGTTGGAATGGGCGAATGCAACGGGATACAAACAGAAAATTCAAAAAGAG
>DATHZY010000190.1:0-17267 GCA_035458325.1 Saprospiraceae bacterium
TGGGTATGAAGCCTTGCGCGAGGTATGGCAAGGCTCAAGTCCGTTTTCAACAGGCGATGCACTGAAAGGTGGATGGGCAGCGACTAATCTTTCCTTATACAGTACCTCGTCTATCGGTTACATGGGTTCGCTGATAGAAAAAACAAATGAAGAAAAAGTCCTGAAACTGGATTTATTGAAGACTGACTTTTTCAATGATGCAGCGTACCCCTCCTATCTGCTGTTCAATCCATATACAACAACGAAGACGGTAATGATCGACGCGGGACAGCAACCACGTGATATCTACGATGTCATATCAGAATCCTTCCTTGCTCAGAATGTTTCAGGCCAAGTCACCATTGATATTCCTGCAGACCAGGCTGTGTCGATTGTGCTGGCTCCTGCAGGTGGTGCCATCTCCTATGATAAAAATAAAATGCTGATTGATGGTGTAGTGGTTGATTTTATGCAGACTACTATGGCATACAACGCGAAACCAAGGATTCAATCCTTTGCTACCGAAAATAATACGGTTGAAAAAAACAGCACCATAACTCTTTATGGAAAAGGAATTGACCAGGAGACCAAAGACCTGATCTATACTTTTTTATTGCCGGACGATACGATATCAGGCCTGGAGAAAACAACAGAATGGACCGCACCGAATGAAGAGGGAACCTTTGAGATCAAGCTGATCATTGAAGATGAAGATCAGCAGACGGACACCGCCGTCATCAGCATCGATGTAGTGAGTGAAATAAACTATGCTCCTGAGATCATCTCGCTGACCGCTTCAAGAAATTATACTTCTCCCGGTGGAACGATCACCATACAAGCTGAAGTAACGGATGTCAACAATGATGATATCTCCTACAGCTGGACAGCCACGCAAGGCGATATCATCGGATCAGATGATGTGATCGACTGGCTTGCACCCAATGAAGAAGGCATCTACACGATTCAACTCATGGTGTCAGATGGTCGTGGCGGAACTGCATCCGCCAGTATCAAATTACTGGTGATGGATCCGGACCTGCATGTCGATGGCGACGTGATTGCCTGGTATCCTTTCCAGGGCAATGCACAGGACATCAGTGGTAATGCACTCCATGGACAGGTCTTTGGTGCCAAGCTCACAGAAGATTCCCTGGGCAATTCAACTTCAGCCTATTTCTTTGATGGTGTCAATGACCACATCCGGGTAGCCAATCAGCCCATATTGAATTTTACAGAACAAGTGACCGTCACCTGTTTTGCAAAACCAGAAATCATCGGAGACAAGGAGCGTTTCATCCTCTCCCATGGCAGTTGGCAAAACCGATGGAAACTCTCCATCACCCCGGATCGTAAAGTCCGGTGGACGCTTAAAAATGCTACAGGACAAGTAAGAGACCTCGATAGTGAGACGGTGCTCGAAGCCAATACTAAAACATATCACATTGCGGCTTCTTACAATGGCCGTTTCCTACTCTTGTATATCAATGGCCGACTTGAAAGTTTTTCTGCCTTCAGCGGGGATATCAACAGCAGTCCTGTTGATATGGAGATCGGGCAGATTCTGCCGGATGATCAGATGTACAACTACAGGGGCATCCTGGATGAAGTCAAAATATTCGACTATGCATTGCTGCCTGATTCGGTAGCAGCGGAAAGTGGCAATATCATGACGGGGATTGCACAACCGACAAGGGGGTCAATATTCAGCCTGACGATGTATCCCAATCCAGCTAAAGAATCAATCACCATTGATATGCATGATTTGGAAGATGTCGTGGGTGACAACATCACCGCCGACATACTAGATAGTCAGGGAAAGTGGGTATCCCAGATATCCATGGCTGACTTCACGAAAAGAGAAATCAATGTCTCCCGCCTGGGAAATGGCCTGTACATCATGCGCATACACCAGGGTGGAAACATGTGGACCGGAACATTTGTCATTGAAAAATAGCTTTAACAATATCACTAACAATAAATCAATCCAATAATGAGAAGAATTTACTTATGGTTGTTGCCGGTATGGCTGCTGTTTCATACAGCGTCTGTCGTGCAGGCACAACAACTCGTAGCAAACTACGATTTCAACGGAAACGCAAAGGACGTTTCCTCTTATGGGAATACTGCATCCATCTATGGTGCAACACTTACACAGGACCGTTTTGGACAAGCCAACCAGGCTTTTCTATTTGACGGCGAACAAAGCCACCTACTGGCCAACAATGCCCCACAGCTCCAATCGCCGACACTGTCTGTCAGCTTCTGGATCAGGGCGGATGAAATTCCGGCACAAGGTGAAGTGTATATTCTATCACACGGTGGTTGGCAGGAGCGTTGGAAAATTTCCCTTCCATCTCACGGCAAACCTATCTGGACAACACATGCTGCAACATGCTGCTCTGACCTTGACGCTGGTAATCCGCTCATCATCGGCGAATGGACACATCTGGTCATGATCCACGATGGTGCCAAAGAGAAGATCTATGTCAATGGTGTCCTGGCTACCGAAAGGGATTATGCCGGTGACCTGGCGACTACGACACAACCTTTGGGCATAGGATACTCCCCTATTGACAATGACTATTTCTTCAAAGGTGCATTAGATGAAATCGTGATCTACGATGGTGCCCTCAACGATGGAGATGTAGCTTTCATTTATGCAGAGCAATCTACACCTCCGGTTGTAGTCAACAGTATAGTTGCCGATTATGCTTTTTCCGGAAACTACCTGGATCAATCTTCTTTTGATAATCACGGTACAGGCCGGGGTACAACATTTGTCACCGATCGTTTTGGATTTGGTAACAGCGCTGTCCGTTTTAATGGAACAGATGGTGGTGTGACGGCTTCCAATTCTTCACACCTTAATTCTGCAACGACGACTGTTTCCTTCTGGGTCAATCCGACTTCGCTTCCTGCAACCGGTGAGGCTTACATCGCTTCTTTCGGAGGCTGGCAAGAGCGTTGGAAAATTTCCCTTCCATCTCACGGCAAAATGGTGTGGACCACCCATGCCACTGCTTGTTGCTCAGATCTTGATGCAGGTGGAGGAAATGAACTGGTTCCAGGTACTTGGACACATGCTGTATTTGTACATGATGGCACCATGGACAGGATCTTTATCAATGGCGTACTCGCTGCTGAAAAAGCTTCTGCGGGTGACCTGAACAGCACCGTACACCCACTCGGCATCGGCTATGATCCGATTGATGTTGCGAATTACTTCGCCGGATCAGTTGATGAATTTCAGATCTACAATTATGCGCTGTCCGACAGTGAAATCGGAGACCTGTACGCTGAACAAAGCACTGCTGTGATCGATCCGGATCCACTGGTATTGAATGTTCCTTTCTCCGGTGACCTGAAGGATGTCAGCCAATTCGCAAACCATGGCACATCAGACAATGCTGACCTAACCTACGACCGTTTCGGTTATCCGAACAACGCAATCGCAATCAATCCAACGGATCAGGGTGCTGTTACTGTACAGAATTCTGTTCAATACAATTCTGACTATGCGGCTGTTAGCTTCTGGGTTAAAATGAATGAACTACCCGCTACCGGCGAAGTTTACCTGATGTCTTTTGGCGGATGGCAGGAGCGTTGGAAGTTATCTTTGCCTTCACATGGTAAAGTGGTCTTCACTACATATGCTACAACCTGCTGCTCTGACATGGATGCGGGTGCTGGAAACGAATTAGTGCCAGGTGCATGGACACATGTCGTTGCTGTACATGGTACTGTTCAGGATAAAATCTATATTAATGGTGTACTGGCTGCATCAAAAGATGTAGGTGCTCCGTTACATCACACGACACATCCGCTGGGTATCGGTTGGGATCCAATCGATAAAGGCAGCTATATCAATGGGGATATGGATGATGTGCAACTCTACAATACAGAACTATCTGACCAGGAAGTAGCAGACTTGTATGCTGCACAAAGTGTTGCTCCGGTATTCCCTGGAGATCTCGTTGCGGATTACGCGCTCAATGCAAACGCAAAGGATGATTCACCATATCACAATACAGGAGACATCTCAGGTGCTACCGCTTCAACTGATCGCTTTGGCAGATCAAACCATAGCATGAACTTCAATGGGGCTGCCGGCATCACTGCTGATAATGCACCTCAACTGAATTCACCATTAGCTTCTGTAAGCTTCTGGGTCAATCCAAATACCCTTCCTGCAAGTGGTGAAGCATATTTGCTTTCATTTGGTGGATGGCAGGAGCGTTGGAAGATTTCCTTACCAAGCCATGGAAAAGCGGTGTGGACTACACATGCTACTTCATGCTGTTCAGACCTGGATGCAGGTGATGCAAATGCATTGGTACCAGGTACCTGGACACATATGGTCATGGTACATGATGGTGTCAAGGATTATATCTATGTAAATGGTGTACTGGCGAATTCAAAAGATTCACCAGGCGACCTGAATACAACGGTACATCCGTTAGGTATTGGCTTTGATCCGATTGATGTAGCCAATTATTTCGACGGCGCCATGGATGATGTACAATTGTATCAAACCGCTCTATCTGAGGCTGAAGTGGCAGCACTGTATGCAGCTCAATCAGCTGATCCGGGTGAAACAGATGTAACTGCACCTGATGCACCCACTGGCCTGGAAGGCACCGTGAGCTTTACGAATGTAACGCTCACCTGGCAACCATCCGTAGATGGAGATTCAGGAATCGCTGGATATAACGTATACCAGAATGGTACATTGATCCAGACGACAGAAGAAACGACCGCCTACATTTCAGGCCTTACACCACTGACTTCTTATGAATTCGGAGTCTCCGCTGTTGATCTTGCCGGAAATGAATCTCTTCCTTCATTTATCACCCTCGTATCGGGTATGGATGAAACACCGGATATCACACCTCCATCAACACCAACTAATCTGGCGGTTTCTCCGGGAGCCAATTCTGCTGTATTCTCATGGGATGCGTCTACAGATGATACGGCTGTCAAGGGTTATGTAACCTTTGTGGATGGCAACTATATTGATTCACTCGATGCAGAAACAGTTTCCGTTTTCGTTGGTGGACTGGAACCATCGACGCTCTATACCTTTGAGGTATATGCGTATGACTTTGCCGGTAATAATTCAGAGATTGCTTTTATCACTGAGTCTACAACAGAACCTATTGAAACAGCAGAGCCAGGCCTTGTGGCACATTACCCATTTGAAGGTAATGCTAACGATGCCACTCCTTACAACAACCATGGTGCTATTGGTGGTGATCCAACATTCCAACCGGTAACCAATCGTCCGAATGCGGCAGGTATGTCCATTGTATTTGATGGCGAGGGTGATTCTATCGTGGCACCAAATGCGGTTCACCTGATTTCCGATTACACCACCGTTGGTTTCTGGATCAGGGTTGATGGTCAAAACCTGAATGATGCGGAGGCCTATGTGCTTGATTTCGGTCACTGGAGTGAGCGTTGGAAAATTTCACTTCCACAACACCTCAAGATCGTCTGGACGACCAATGGTAACAACCTGCAGTTTGATGAATTCATTTCAGACATGGATTCAAAGGATGGCAATGAACTCGTCATTGGTTTCTGGTGGTATGTGACGATGGTTCATGACGGAGTCGATGATATCATCTATATCGATGGTGTAGAGGTCAACCGCAAGCCAGTAGCTACTAAACTCAATAGTACCGCACTGCCATTAGGCATGGGTAACAATCCTATTGATGGTGGACAGTTCTTTGAAGGCTCACTGGATGAGGTCAAGATTTATAACAAAGCCCTTACCAGTGATGAAATCGCTCAACTTTACGAGACAGGAACTACAGGTATCAAAGACCTGCAAAACGAATTGAATACCTATGTGGAGATCTTGTATCCAAATCCAACCGTAGACGAACTTACCATCAAGCATGGTTTTGGTGTGAGTGAAAATCTGTTGATCAGGATATTTGATGCATCAGGCCGTCAGGTCGGAGCTCAGCGAATAGCTGCTCAGGATATGGACAATGGTATCATCAATATGGATGTTGCCGGACTCCAAGGCGGTATGTACAGTTTGAATTTTGTCCTCGGGGGTAAAGTCCTGGGTTCAATACCTTTCGTGAAACAGTAAAGACAAGAATTTAGTAATAGCAAAAAGGCCTGCGCAATTGATTTGCGCGGGCCTTTTTTTTATGTCAGAGTCCTGTGTCTTCGAGTCTGGCTGTTGGCATCTACTTTAACATATACCTGAACCCCACATACCACTCCCTGCCGAAGATGGGTCCCCAGATTAACCCGGCATCAAAATACTCACCATGAGGATTTTCCGCATCGATGATCACCGGTGACTGTTTGTAGTTGCCCACATTCTCCACCCCGACATAGATCTCAAAACTCTTGTTGAATACCCTGGTGAGTTGTCCGTTAAACAACCAGTAATCAGGTGATGATGGCTTTAATTGAAATGCCACCGGATTGGAATCGGTATCGGGGATGCGCTGTGAGCCGGTGTTGTGTGCGGTCACACTCAATCTCCAATGCCCTTTGTAGGTTGCTACACTCGACACATAGGCTACGTTGACAAAAAACCTGGAGCGAGGTGTGAATATCTGCTCTCTCATGCCTGCTCCGCGATACGCAATTTGTGCATCCTGCCATTTGTAAGCCACTTTAAGATCTACTCTCTTCAGGATTTCATATTGGGCTTCTGCCTGGAAGGTACTTGCGTATGACTGTCCATCCAGATTGTAAATCCATAATTGCTGTGGACTGATATCCAGGTCGGCAATAGCACGATTGGTAAAACGGGTATGAAAAAAATCGACGGCGAGGAGTCCACTCCGGTAATCAATCGTAAATTCTTTCGTGATAGTTGCACCAAAGTTCCACGCCTTTTCCATCTCAAGTCCGTTGTATGGAAACTTATTCTGCGTTTGATCCGGCTCCCCAATGGTCCAATCCCTTGAACTGGCAAGCCACGCAAGATTTTCAGCAATGGGCAGCGGTGTCCTCATCCCGCTTCCTCCTGACATACGAAAGACCAGCGTCTCTGAGGGAGCATACCGGAGATGCAACCTTGGATTGAATAACCAACCATACAGATTGTGATGATCCATACGAACACCACCGACGACTGTGATAAAATCATTTGGTATATAGGTGTATTCAAAAAACGCTCCTGGTACAATTTCCTTAAAGTCGTAATGATTGCTGATCAACTGTTCCTTGTAGTCTTCATACCGGAAACTAATTCCGGTCACATACTTATGCCGGCTATCACCGATGATGGATTGGTACAACCAATTACCATACAAGGAAGTCTGCGATGCATCATAGAGCGTATGTCCAATTTCAGCATTCTGTACATGCCTTGTAAATCCCCATTGGGATCCAATGGAATTGTAGCGCTTATTAGGAAACACATAACCTAACTTTCCAAAAGCCTGCACCCGGTCTATATTGATTGGTGTGCGATACAGGTCATGTGTATCGCCCCCATGGCTTACCTGACCACCTTCCTTTCGGTCCTGCACGTATTGAACATTGAGCTGGCCCTCTACTCCGCTTTTGTTGTTGTGATAATCCCAGCGGTTGGCCAGTGTCAGGAGGCTACCCTTGGGCATATCCATAAATCCATCATCGTTCCGGTCATGCTCGGTCGGATAGAGACTGTAATGCGCCAGCAAGGCCGTACTAAACATCGGGCTGACGTCTGTTCTCGTAAAAACGTTGAGTTCTGATCGATATGATTCACTGAAGTATCCATTGATCAGTAATTTATCCTCATCAAAGGGCTTCTTCAGTTCTACATTGATCTGACCCGTCATGCTTTCATAACCCTGTACAACAGAGCCTGCGCCTTTGCTAACCTGGATAGATTCAATCCAGGCACCGGGTGTATAGAGCAGGCCAAAGGGGATAGCGATCCCTCGCGCGCCAGGCATTTGTTCCTGACTGATGAGCGTGTACTTACCGGACAAACCGAGCATTTGAATTTCCTTCGCGCCTGTCACTGCATCTGTGAAACTCACATCTACGGTAGCATTGGTTTCAAAACTTTCAGACAAGTTGCAACAAGCGGCTTTGAAAAGTTCTTCACTCGATATATTCTCTACCTGCAATGCATCGAGGAAGGAAATTTCTGTCGTCCGCTTGCGATGCACGACGGTCACTTCACCCAGGAGATTCGCTTCCTCCTTGAAGAGTACAGATAAATACTTTCCGGAAGCTACTTCCACCGTATCCGGTTCGAACCCAAGAAATTGGAAAACCAGTTTATCACCATCATCTGCACCCCGTGCAATAAAGAAATATCCGGTTGAATCTGTAGTCGTGTTCCTGGTACTTTTCAACCAGTATACATTGGCAAACTCAATGGGTACCAGACTGCCATCCAGCTTTTCTTCCATCACTACACCCCGCACAGAGATATCCTGGGCACTGCCTGCCTTCAACACGAGGAAGAAGGCAAGCAGCACGAGTATGATATGTCTCATCAGGGTTAGTGTTTTTCGATGCCGCTATCATACTGGCAGCATCCAGGTAATTTAGCATACCCTTTTGGATCAGCTGTGGCTAGTTCAGACTTATGTCCTGCCTTGGCAAGAGCATCGGCTACTTTTTGCTTGTCCATCTTTGATGAACCTACCAGGACGAGCATATCTGTCTGGATATCCCATTCAGCTTTCTTCACGCCTTTTACATCCAGTGCTGCCGATTCGATACGTTCCTTGCAATTTCCGCAGATGCCTGTCACTTTGAATGAGACCGTTTGTTCCATTCCTTTAGCAGGTTTGGATGATTGGGCGGTGGTGGAAAATGAGATTCCAAGGACCATGAAGGTGCAGAGGAGGGCTTGATATATACTTTTATTAAATGATTTCATTTTTGTCAGTTGTGAATTGTGAGTTGTGAGTATTTCAATAATAGTAAGAACATGCATATGTCTTTACTAGAATGATTATTATCAATAATCCCAAATTTTCAGATGTCTGAATATGTGGGTTTTTGACTTTAACCTTTTAACACAATATGAAATCGGTCAGGCGTAGAAAATCAGTGCCTGGTGGAGGATGTATATAGGCGGACCAGAGTCAGTATGGATCCCCGGGATACTGATCGGAGATACTTGCTCTGTAATTTTGATTACAGGAATTGTAACAGTTGAAGTGACAGGAGTGACCAGGTCCCATTTATCAAAATGGGGGATCAGGGAGATATTATCCTGGATCAGGATATTGACCTTGTCATCACAACAATCGCCGGGACCGTTGTCACAACTCTTCTTAGTTGCCTCCTTCTTGCAACAGGCTTTTGGATCCACCACCTCATCATGATCACTGCAACCCTGGCTGAAGAAGACAGAAACGGATTCCAGTACGCCTTTGCAGTAATGCATATGCAAGGGAAGCCCTACCTGCGAGAGCAGGATAATGGCAGTAAACGCATATGACAAAAACTGACGGACCATAATCAGAGGCAAAAATAGGGGGTTTTTAGATACTTTATGGATATAACAGGCAGATTAAGAAAAAGTTACCACCCTTTTAACCCAAACCCCATGTCACCGAGAAGCTGATAAACCTTGTGCCATAAACCATCCACCAGGGATTTTAACCAAAATAAAGGAGGATTAATCTTTCGTTAATGCATGGGGTCTAAGGTCATAATCCCCGTACTTTTGAGAAAGTGATTCTACAGCTCCTGTTATATGTGTTGCTTGCAAGTCCCCTTCGGGATGGGGTCGGGTCTCATGCATCATCAGGCCATGTTATTGGAGACAGTCTGACGGTTTATATTTTCCTCCATGATGAGTGTGTCATCTCCCGGTTTTACACCCCTGAACTGACAAGACTTTTTGAGAAGTACCGATCAGAGAAAGTCGGTTTCATTGGTTGTTTTCCCAATGCTAATGCATCACCGGAAAAAATGAGTGCATTCGCAGAATCTTTTCATCTGGATTTTCCATTGATCCAGGACCAGCAGAAAACGCTGGCACGGAAATTTGGTGTCACCATCACCCCTGAAGTAGCTGTATGGGATCACCGGTTTGACCAATTGATCTACCGTGGACGGATCGATGACAGCTATGTACGTGTCGGAAAGCGAAAATTGCATCCTCAGCACTTTGATCTGCAGGAGGCAATTGATGGTTGGATCTCTGGCGGATATACCCAAACCCTGGTACAGACGCAGGCGATTGGTTGTTTTATTAACTTTACCGAGTGAGCTATCAGCCGTCAGCCGTCAGCCGTCAGCTATCAGCTATCAGCTATCAGCTATCAACTATCAGTAATCAGGACCAAATAATATAAAAAGTAAAATATTACCATGAAACCACTATTGTCAATCACCTTTTTCTTGGCTGCGGCTTCGGTGTTGTTTGGTCAGGAGGTTACGTTTACGAAAGACATCGCTCCGATCATCTACAATAACTGTGCACAGTGTCACCGGCCTAATGAAATAGGTCCTTTTCCGATGACCAATTATGATGAGATCAGGCCATGGGCGCCATCGATAAAATATGTGACAGGAATCCGGTACATGCCACCATGGAAAGCAGATCCTGAATATTCCAGATTCCAGGGCGAACGATTCCTGTCCCAGGCTGAGATAGATCTTATAGCCGAATGGGTTGATAATGGAGCTCCCTTCGGCAATGCTTCTGAGGAGCCTGATCTGCCTGAGTTTCCCACCGGATCCCAGATCGGCACCCCTGATCTTGTCTTGCATATGGCGCAGGCTTATGAGCACCATGGGGGTAATGCAGATGAATACCGCGTATTTGTCTTGCCAACCAACCTGACCCAGGACAAGCAGATCTCTACCATAGAAGTTCGGCCGGGAAATGCTAAAATCTTACATCATGCCCTCTTAAGCTATGACAATACCGGTGAAGCCCGGGCACTGGACCAGGCAGATCCAAAATATGGCTATGATGGCTTTGGTGGGTTTGGGGTGAATACCGCAATGCAAAATATGTTTCCCGGTTATGTTCCCGGTCAAAAGCCTATTCCATTTCCCGAAGGCCTTGGGCAGATCTTGCCAGCAGGCTCTGATCTGCTCATGCAGGTGCACTATGGCCCATCACCATTTGCCGCAAAGGATAGCTCTACCGTCAATATTTTCTTCAAGGAAGAACCTGTTGTCAGGCAAGTACAGAATTTCATTTTCCTTCCTTTCGAACCGCTTATCACCGATGGACCATTCATTATGTTTCCAAATACCGTCCGGTCTTTCCATTGTGAATTTACAACTCCGCTTAAGGTCAGCCTCTTTGCTATCTGGCCGCATGCCCATTTGTTAAACCAGGATTTTACTGTGTATACGGTAGCCCCTAATGGAGACACGACCAATCTGATCCGGATTCCGGACTGGGATTTTAATTGGCAGGGGTCCTATAATTTTAAGAAGTATATCGTCCTTGAAGCAGGTACAACGATACATGTCATTGCGACCTATGACAATACCGCAAACAATCCAAGCAATCCAAATAGTCCACCTGCCTTTGTCACCTGGGGTGAAAAGACAACTGATGAAATGTTGTTCCTTCCTATCTCTTTTGTGCCATACTTCCCCGGCGATGAAGATGTAGTCTTTGAGGAAGAAACCACTGCTGTCGATGATCCAAATCTCAGTTTTGTCAATCATTTTCTCGGTCCTATCATGCCAAATCCGGCAAACGATCTCGCTTATCTCAATTTTGTCCTGGAACAACCCGATCACATCACTCTTCGGGTGATGGACATGCAGGGTAATGTCGTCCGCGACCTGGCCAATGACGAATGGATGCTGGCAGGAGCCCATACCAGGCAATTGGAGCTGAATCAGTGGCCGGCAGGATCATACTTCGTACAGATGCTGGGCACTAATTTTACCCAGGCCAGGAAAATGGTCGTGGTAAAATAAAGCGTCCCACGCGGTGGGAGTTGCAATCTCTCCAACTTAAGAGCTTGAAAACCGGGTCAATACCCTTGTAAACCAGGAAATATTTAATTGCGGACATATTTGTCCTTATTTAAATAATTTACCTTATCTTTGTCCTGTTAATCAGGAAATGATGTTCTCCAAAGCGTGTGAATACGGCATAAGGGCCACCTTGTATATAGCGATGAACTCGCTGGGTGACAAGCGGGTAAGCCTGAGAAATATCGCCGGGAAAATTGACTCCCCGGAGGCCTTTACGGCTAAGATCCTGCAGCAACTGGTGCATCATGACATCATCCATTCCGTAAAGGGTGCAACAGGTGGATTTGAAATCGAAAAACATAAGTTGCCGGATATCACCCTGGCCAAAATTATTTCCGCCATTGATGGGGATCACCTTTTCCACGGTTGCGTGATGGGGCTTTCCATCTGCGCTGATGCACATCCATGCCCGGCACATCTCAGCTATGAAAAAATACGAGGCGAGCTGAAGACAATGCTGGACAATACCTCGATTTATGATCTGTCCCATGGACTGGAGACCGGACTTACTTTTCTAAAACAATAAAGGGTGGTCAGACCACCATTAACTATAACACTTAAATCTAAATCCAATGGAATTTATCTATGAAAAAAAAGTAGGCGAAGTCGTGGCGGAAGACTATCGTGCAGCAGCTGTTTTCCAGAAATACGGCATCGATTTTTGTTGCAAAGGCAATATTACGGTGGATGAGGCTTGTGCACGCCAAAACCTGATGACGGAAGATGTCATGCGCGAACTCAAGATCCTTTATGCATCAGATGAAAACCATCCGGCAGATTATCAATCATGGAACCCTGCATTCCTTGCAGACTTTATTGTAGAAACACATCACCGGTATGTGCAGGAGAAAACACCGGTCATCCTGGGCTATCTCGCTAAACTTAGCCAAAAACATGGCGGTCATCATCCTGAACTTCTGCAGATCAATAAGCTTTTCAGTGATTCAGCTAATGAGCTGGCCAGCCATATGCAAAAAGAAGAACAAATCCTGTTCCCCCGCATCCGGAACCTGGCTTACATGCATGCTGATGGCGCACAAGATCACCTTACCTCCAGTATCCTGAATGCACCTATACAAATCATGATGCATGAGCATGACAATGAAGGCGAACGATTTAAGAAAATCGATATTCTGACTGATCATTATCAGGCTCCTGCCGATGCATGCAACACATACAAAGTGACCTATGCCTTACTTCAGGAATTCGAAAATGACCTACACCTGCACATCCACCTGGAAAACAATATCCTTTTTCCCAAAGCGGTTCAAATGGAGAAAGAATTGATGAATTAAGTGAGAAGTTAGCGGTTAGCAGTTAGCAGCGAGCAGTTAGAAGTGAAAATACGGCAGGATGCGGAATGGGATGGGAGTTAGTACATTTACCGTTTACCGTTTACAATTTACCGTTTACTGTTTACCATTTAACACTTACCTTTTAACCAATAAACATCGGTCTATGAAAAATATACTGCTATGCATCTTGTGCGTGAGCCTGTCTATCATGCACATGGGCTGCAAACCCGGCCATGAGGAAAAAGTAGCTGAAACGACTGAGGCGCCAAAAAAATATACCGCTGCGGATGGGCATACGGTCGGTATAGATGTCAAATTAAATAATGGCGCGAAATGGGAGGCTAATGTAGAAACAACCAATGGTATCGGCTATATGCTTGGATCAGTAGGTGATATGCCAGCTGAGCCGACGCTCGAAGATTTCAGGGCATTGCATAAAACACTGAACGTCCGGTTTCAGACTATTCTACAACAATGCACGATGACCGGAGAGGCCCATAACCAATTGCACAACTACCTGATGCCCTTGAAAGAAAAAATTGATTTGCTGGCTTCCGCTGACCTGGATACCTGCAAGAAAATGCTTCCTGAACTTAAGGAATACATCATGAAGTACAGTCATTTCTTTTTTACGTAGTCCTCCTGAATCAGTGAAACGGCTAGTCGAGTAAATCACCAAGCCCATCTTTCAGCACACCTCTGAGGTATTCATTGGTTTCCTTGCTGTATAGGCTATTGATCGTTTTTAACAACTTCGCCTGGTAGACACTATCCTCTTCCGCTGCATACTGCTTGAGCAACCCGGTGATCAGGAAAAATCTCCTGTATTGCCAATCGGGAACACTGCGGATATAAAAATCGGAATCTATAATCCTTAACCCCTCGTCCTGCACAGCAGCAGGTTGACCGGACATGTATAAGGCCATCGCACCAATGAAATCCTCCAGGTAATCCTCTGCAATCTTAGAGGCTTTCTCCGTGGTAAAATAATCAAGCGTCACGACACTTCCCTTTTGTGCATAGATGGCTGCCTGTGCAGCATAGATCGCAGGTGAGGGATTATCCTGATAGTGTGCTATGCGGTGAATAGCTTCATCAATATCTACGGCAGCAATGGCCTTGAGTGATGAATAAATAATTGGCACCCGGTCGGTTGAATCCAATAATCGCAATGCAATTTCCTTAGCCTTCCATTTATCCAATTGGGCAATTGATTCCAGGATATAAAACTGTATTTCAGGATCATTGTCACGCAGGGATAGTTCATACAATTTTTCCACTTCTCCCTTGTCAGCCAGGTAACTGATCACCATAGCCCGCATTGTGTACGATGTATCGCTCATCAATTTTTTAAGTACGGTCGGTTCAAGCTCTTCCATGAGCCGATACGCTGAAAGCCTATGGTTGATAGAAATATTGCCCGACATGACACGCACCGGATACTCAGCAGCAGGTATATCGTGGTTGACGACCGCTAGCATGATATCCCGTGGATCGATCACCACGGCTAATGGGGCAGCCGCTAAATCAAAAGTGAACGATTGTGATTTATTATCCAATAGCACCCGCTGGATTTCGATGGAAGAATCCTGGTGAAAGATGGCTATTTCTATAGGCAATGTAAATACCGCGCGGTAGCCTTGCTCATCTTGTGCCTGTTCTATTTCGATACTCAGTTGGTGTTGTCCTTCATCATACGTATGCGAGATGTCTAATACCGGATGACCTTCGCTGAAATACCATTGATCAAAAAACCAATGTAGATCGCGTCCGGTAATTTCCTCAAATGCCTGGCGCAGATCGTCGACTTCTGTTGCCTTGAAGGCATGTTCTTTCAGATAGGCCTGCAGCGAAGCAAAGAAGGCCTCATCTCCAACCAGGTCACGAAGCATATGCAGGACCAGTCCGCCCTTGTTATAGCTATGCGCATCAAACATTTCACGGTCTTCTCCATAATGGTAATGGATCAGCGGATGGGCGGAATATGTAGCCTGATCAAAATACCCACTGAGCTCATTAATCCTGGATATATCGGCGCGTTCACGGTCGTACTTATATTCCTGCCACAGGTATTCGGCATAGTTGGCAAAGCCTTCGTTCAGGGTCAGGTTAGCCCATGATTCACAGGTGACCAGATCGCCAAACCAATGATGAAACAATTCATGGGCAACGATATAATCATTGGCACCATCTTCAATGATTTCATCTTTATGAAACTGGATGAAATCACCAAACACTACTGCGGTGGTGTTTTCCATGGCACCGGATACAAAGTCCTTGACAATGATCTGTGAATACTTGGGCCACACAAATTCATATCCAAGTCGCGTGGAAAAAAATTCAATCATCTCCGGTGTATTCGCAAATATCGCGCGGGCAGAAGGGCCGTAACCCAGATCGACATAATAGTCAACCGGGCGTCCGCGCCAGTAGTCAGTGACCTTGTCCCATTGGCCAACCGCGATCATCGCGAGATATGGGGCATGGGGGAGATCCAGTTTCCAAAGATCACGTCGCATGCCACCCGGGAGTGGTGTTGATGATACCAGCAATCCATTGGATAAGGTCATCATCGTATCCGCTACAGTCAGGCTGATGTCTTGTGTACCGCGTTCATTCGGTTGGTCCAGTGTTGGATACCAACGACTGTTATTCGTGGTTTCACCCTGTGTCCATATCTGCATCGGCAGACCGGGTATGGTATCTTGTGGATCTATAAAAAAGAGTCCTTTATCACTGGTGATAGCATCGCCTGGATTCAAGCCTGAGGCACTCGGATGCGCTGAATAATCAATAATGACTGTCAGCTTCTGTCCTTTCTTATATGTTGAAGACAACGGAATGATAATTTCATCACCTGTATTTTGAAAGTTCTTCACACTTTTTCCATCCACATGTATACTGTTGACTGTAAAATGGATAGCATCCAGATGTAAAGAATCCTGCGGATAGAAAATGGGAGACAGGCTCAGGGTAGCTTTACCCAATACGGTTTCCCTGGCCCAATCAAAAGAGAGATCAAGGGAAGTATGTAACAGATCCCAGGTTCTTTCCTCCGCTGGTTTATAGGCTGGCAAATCTTCTGTGCCCATGGTGCTTTCATCCGGATGCACCATCATAGTATCCAGCATGACGTGTTGCATCCCTTCCAGATCGGAATCAGTGGATGCTGCTTTCTTTGATGAGGAACAGGAGACAGAAAAGGCCGCGATAACGGCCAGTGTAAAAATTTTAAAATGGATTGTCATAGGATATCTACTTGTGTGGCCTATTGCCTGAGGGTAAAGATACTTCGTCACGTGTGAGCGTGAGAACGTGAGAACGTGAGAAAAGGTGGATTTATTGAATTGCCACGGCTTTCAAGCCGTAGTGGAAAAAGAAAGGGGCCCAAATTGCTTTGTGCCCCATTTCTTAAGGTCTCACTCAAAAAATCTTTATTTGACTTTATCGCCCCTTAAGGTGAATCGTCAATCCGGACGAGGAAAACTTCTCCCCTTTAGGGGGATCGTCCGTACGGGCGAGGGGGGTTAGTCCTCCCCTACTTCCACTTCTTCCTCAGTATGTACAAGTCTGGTCGTAGCAAACTTGGTTTTAATCTTTTGTTCGATCTCCCAGGCGAGTTCAGGATTGTCGAGGAAAAACTGCTTAGCTGCATCCCTTCCCTGGGCAATCTTGGTGCCTTCATAGCTATACCATGCACCGCTCTTCTGGATGATGTCTGCATCTGAGCCGAGGTCAACGATCTCGCCGACCTTGGAGATCCCTTCTCCAAACATGATATCAAATTCAGCGACACGGAATGGGGGTGCAAGTTTGTTTTTGACCACTTTTACTTTGACGTGGTTACCGACCATATTGCCATCGCGGTCTTTGAGGGCAGCACCATTGCGTCTGATATCGAGGCGAAGGGATGCATAAAACTTGAGGGCATTACCACCAGTAGTGGTTTCAGGATTACCAAACATTACTCCGATTTTCTCGCGGAGTTGGTTGATAAATATACAGCAACAGCCTGTGCGTCCGATGGTGGCTGTGAGTTTACGCATAGCC
>DATHZY010000191.1:0-6508 GCA_035458325.1 Saprospiraceae bacterium
TCAAACTTCAACTCCATTTCCGTCAACGCGGGCGAAATCTCCCTGAAATTTAACCTGATCTCGATTCCGATATATTCTTCTTTTATCCAATCACTCACATCTGTAATTCCCGGGAATAGCCTGATGGTATTCTTCTCCTTATAGGGGATAGGGTCGAGATAAAGGAACTCTACCTTATTGGCAGGCTCGAAGGGATCAAAGATGTAGATCGAAACCCTTGATATGAAATTCAGGTTTTCATCGCCAAATAAACTCGAGAGCGAAGCTTCTTTAGCCTCGATCGCAATAACCTCCTCGGCGCTGTGGCCTGAATCAGCCAGCCTTTCAAGATAGCGGGTGGGTATCGGACTGAAGGAATAGATGTGGGTATCAAACGTATTCAATCCGGGCAGGATGTCGAATTCAATCGGAGGCGGAGGAAAGTTCAGCTCAAATAACTCAACCCTGTCATCATTCTTACATGACAACTGCATCAATCCCGTAAAAAGACCGATCAATACCCCAAACTGTAACAAACTCTTTTTCATATGACCCCATGTTAACGTTTGAAACTGCCTTTTCATTATAGATACGACTTCGCCTTCGCCTCAGCCTTCGCCTTTTTTAGTGGGGTTGAAACCCCACTTTACGGAATTGGTCATGCCTGCGGCACTTGGATCGATGATTTGTAATCATCGATCTTTTTAGCCTCTTGTGCCTTCGCCTTCGCCTTCGCCTTCGCCTCAGCCTTCGCCTTTTTTAGTGGGGTTAAAACCCCACTTTACAGAATTGGTCGTGCCTACGGCACTTGGATCGATGATTACAAATCATCGATCTACTTAGAATTATTTTCTTTTTAGCCCCTTTAGCCCCTTTAGCCTCTTCCGCCTCAGCCTTTGCCTTTTTTTACAATTTTATCTAAACTCTCAAATAGTGTCTTATTTTTCACTTCTTATTCTCACTTCAATACAAAAACCAGGAATCATGGGAGAGCAGCGTGTATCGATCGTAAAGTCACAGGACCAGATGCAGCAATTCGTCAAATCACTCCTCGACGATGTCAAGGCATTGGAATACATGATCGACAATGACTGGTTTGAAAAGGATGTCGTGCGGATCGGTGCCGAACAGGAAATGGTACTGGTCGATCAGAAGACCTTTAAACCAGCCTGCATCAATATGGAGGCCCTCAAGCATATGGAGGAATGGCCCTGGGTGGAAACCGAACTGGCCAAGTTTAACCTCGAAATCAACCTTGAACCCCGGGAATTCAGCGCCAATGCCCTCAGGGACCTGGAAGACGAATGCACAGGGAAACTGGAGAAAATAGAACACGTCATCAACAAGCTTGGAGCGACCATCGTACTTACCGGTATCCTGCCGACCTTGAGGAAGTATGACCTGGATATGAATAATCTCACGCCTAAGCAGCGCTACTTTGCCCTCATGGAAGCCATCAACCAGCAACTGGTGGGCAATAGTTATGAACTCAACCTGGTAGGTATCGACGAACTCCTGATCAAACACGATTCTCCCCTGATCGAAGCCGTCAACACGAGTTTCCAGGTACATCTCCAGGTGCATCCAACAGAATTTGTCAACATGTACAATCTCTCCCAGGCGTTGGCGGCTCCGGTGATGGCGATGGGGGCTAATTCACCGATTGTATTTGGTCGAAGGCTGTGGCATGAATCGAGGATCGCCATGTTCCAGCAGGCACTCGACACACGGACCAGCCATGATCATATGCGTGAACGCAGTCCACGTGTCAATTTTGGAAGACAATGGCTTGACAAATCTATACTTGAAATCTACAGGGAAGACATCGTACGCTTCAGGGTACTGCTGAGCGGTGATGTGCAGGAGGATGCGCTCGCCTTGATCAGTACCGGCCAGGTACCTAAGCTGAGATCGCTCCAGGTCCATAATAGTACTGTGTATCGCTGGAACAGGCCGTGCTACGGCATCAGCGACAATGGTAAGCCACATCTCCGGATTGAAAACAGAGTTCTTCCTTCCGGACCAACGGTGCTGGATGAAGTGGCTAATGCTGCCCTTTGGTTAGGTTGCATGGTTCAGATGCATGACGATGTAGGCGATATCAGGAATAAAATCGGATTTGAAGATGTCTTTGACAATTTTGGAAAGGCCGCTAAGTTTGGTATCGACTCCAAGTTTACGTGGATGTATGACCAGAAGATACCGGTCGTAGAACTGGCACTCCAGGAACTCATTCCACGGGCTAAAAAAGGCCTGGAAATGCGCAACGTGCATCCCGACAACATTTCCAGATACATGGATGTCATAGAAGAAAGGGCGACCGAACATATGAACGGAGCCCGATGGGCCCTCCGCTCGTATACGAAGCTGAAAAAGGAAACCACAGAAGATGAAGCATTGACTGTATTGACCTATGCCATGTGTGTCAATGAGAAATCAGGGATACCAGTCCACAAATGGAAAATGCCTGAGCTGAAAGATCTTAAAGAATACAGGCCCTCCGGGCTCAAGGTCAGTGAGTTTATGACCACGGACCTCTTTACAGTTCAAAAAGATGATATCCTGGATCTCGTGATCGACATGATGGACTGGAGGAAAATCAGGTATACACCGGTGGAAGACAAGGAAGGTAAACTGGTAGGGCTCATCACCCTGCGACATGTGCTGAGGCATATGCTCAAGCTGCGCAGCCATGATCCGGGTCTGGAACCTGAGATCACCACCGCCAAGGATATCATGAATAGCAAACCAATCACCATCGATCCGAATGCCACCATCCACGAGGCGATGTCCATCATGCGCTCAAACAACATCGGTTGCCTGCCGGTGGTCAAGAATGGCGAGTTGATAGGCATCATCACGGAAATGGACTTTCTCAGGATCGCAGGTCGCCTGATTGAGAGGCTGGAGAGTTGAGCCGTTGTTGGTGTCCCCACCAACAATAACCAATTCACCGTTGTTGGTGAGGACACCACACCAGCGGCCATGAAGGTGGTAAGGAATTCAGGCCAGCGGCGAAGCCGTTGTTGGTATCCTCACCAACAACCAAGAAAGAACCTTATTTTTACGGTTTCGTTCTATTGACCATCAACAATACTAACTATACATCATGATATTCGATTTTGATATGATCAAGGCGGTATATGCCGCCCTCCCAGGTAAAGTAGACAACGCCAGGAAAGCCCTCGGCAGGCCGCTCACCCTCTCTGAAAAGATACTTTTTAGCCACCTCCATGCTGATTCTCCAATGCGGGATTATGCCAGAGGCAAAGACTATGTTTTTTTCGCGCCTGACCGGGTCGCCATGCAGGATGCCACCGCTCAAATGGCCCTCCTCCAGTTTATGATGTGCGGTATGGAGAAAACTGCCGTACCCAGCACAGTGCATTGTGATCACCTGATCCTGGCACAGACAGGCGCTGACAGTGATCTCAAGACTGCACTGGATGTGAATTCAGAAGTATATTCTTTCCTTTCTTCAGTTTCCACCAAATACGGTATCGGTTTCTGGAAACCAGGAGCAGGGATTATCCATCAGACCGTTTTGGAAAATTATGCCTTCCCTGGCGCCATGATGATCGGTACCGATAGCCATACGCCAAATGCAGGTGGCCTGGGTATGTTGGCCATCGGGGTAGGAGGGGCAGATGCCGTAGACGTCATGGTTGGTATGCCATGGGAGCTTAAGATGCCCAAGCTTATCGGCGTACACCTGAAAGGCAAGCTCAGCGGCTGGACCTCACCAAAGGATGTCATCCTCAAAGTAGCCGGAATCCTCACGGTGAAAGGCGGAACAGGGGCCATCGTCGAATACTTTGGCGAAGGCGCACGCTCCATGTCATGTACAGGCAAGGGCACCATCTGCAATATGGGAGCTGAGATCGGTGCTACGACATCAACCTTCGGATATGATGATTCGATGGCTCGCCTGCTGAAGGCAACAGGCAGAGCTGATGTAGCCACTATCGCAGATAGTATCGCTGCGCATCTCACCGGTGATCCGGAATGTTATGCAGATCCTTCGAAGTACTTCGACCAGGTCATAGAGATTGATCTCAATACCCTCGAACCACATATCAATGGTCCATATACACCAGACCTTGCGTGGCCGATCAGCGAATTTGCTGCCGCGGTGGCCAAGAATGACTATCCTGAAAAACTCGATGTTGGTTTGATAGGCTCTTGCACCAACTCTTCGTATGAAGATATTTCAAGAGCAGCCTCTATAGCCAAACAGGCAAAGGATAAGAAGCTCAAAGTGAAATCAGAATTTACGGTGACTCCAGGTTCTGAATTGATCCGCTACACAGTGGAGCGTGATGGGATGCTCCAGGATTTTGAAGAAGTCGGTGGATTAGTCCTCGCCAATGCCTGCGGGCCTTGCATAGGCCAATGGGCAAGGCACATGGATGATCCAAAGCGAAGGAACTCAATCATCACTTCCTTTAATAGGAATTTTGCAAAGCGTAATGATGGCAATGCATCCACCCATGCATTTGTAGCATCACCCGAGATCGTGACTGCACTCGTCTTTGCCGGTGACTTGAATTTCAACCCACTGACCGATACACTGATCAATGAAGATGGTGTGGCAGTGCGTTTTGATCCACCCGTAGGTGTTGAGCTTCCTCCAAAGGGATTTGATGTCGAAGATTCAGGATTCCAGGCGCCAGCCGCAGAAGGGTTCAAGATCAATGTAGATGTGGATCCGGCATCTGATCGTCTGCAATTACTCACACCATTCAAACCGATCACGCCAGATCAGGTCAAGGATATGCGGGTATTGCTGAAAGCGCAGGGTAAATGTACTACTGACCATATTTCCATGGCGGGCCCATGGTTGAAATACAGAGGTCACCTTGAAAACATTTCCAACAATTGCTTTATCGGTGCGATCAATGCTTTCAATGGTGAAGCCAACAAGGTGATCAATCACGAAGAAGGTAAATACATGGCCGTACCTGATTCAGCCAGGGCATATCAGAAGAAAGGTATTTCAACAGTCGTCTTCGGCGAAGAAAACTATGGAGAAGGTTCTTCCAGAGAGCATGCGGCGATGGAACCAAGGTATCTTGGTGTAAAAGCGATTGTTGTAAAATCTTTTGCCCGTATCCATCAGACGAATCTGAAGAAACAAGGCATGCTTGCCTTGACCTTCGTGAATCCGGCTGACTATGACCTGGTGAGACAAGATGACTTTGTGGACATCCTTGGGTTTGAAAATTTCAATCCTGATTCAGAAATCAAGATCAGGTTGAGACATGCAGACGGCACACAGGATACCTTTGATGTACTGCACGGTTACAATGAGCAGCAGGCAGAATGGGTGATCGCAGGATCGGCTTTGAATAAAATCAGGGAAGAGAGAAATTCCTGATTGAATTAAATATCTTTTGATAGCTTCACAGGCGTCATACGGATCTTTAACCAACTAAAACAAAACGACCATGCTTAAAGAATTCAAGGCCTTCATCATGAAGGGAAATGTGATTGACCTCGCAGTGGCGGTGGTCATCGGTGGTGCATTTGGAGCGATCATTTCATCACTGGTAGGGGATATCATCACCCCATTACTTCTGGCTCCGGCGATGAAAGCCGCGGGGGTGGATGACATCAGCGCCCTTGCTTGGGGAGCTGTGAAATATGGCAATTTCCTTTCTGCTGTGATCAAGTTTATTGTGATCGCCTGGATCCTGTTCCTGATCGTCAAGGGATTTAATGCGATGAAGAAAAAGGACGAAGCACCTGCGCCTCCTCCTGGTCCTACGCAGGAAGAGCTGTTGACACAGATCAGAGATTTGTTGAAGAAATAAATAAAAAAGGCCCAATGCAGGGCCTTTTTTATTTTGTTTAAACTACTTCTTGCATTGGTCTGACAGAAGGGGGAGGAAGGGGCCGCTTTTCTTGCAGAAAATGTTGAATAACAGATTCCAGCGTTTCACACAATTCCTCATATAGTCTTACAGGGTCATTCCCATGAATACCGGTAATTAAATCAGGGCATTTACCAATATAGGTCTGGTCTTCTTCGCTCCATTCCACCCATTTGTGGTATTGATCTATTATTCTCATTTGGAAATGATTTCGATTGCCGCTTTCACTTGTTTTTCCTGATAATGTTTAACATCATCATTTAATTGTCCACTAATGGTTACAATGCCCTGAAAATTGGGATGTCCAAACTTTCTATGCGAACCTTTGCCTTTCCCTTTAACTTCATAAAACCCTGCTTTGTTCAAATCCTGGACAAGGTGTCTGATCTTCCAGGGCATGGCCATCTAAATTAATACTTTATCAGAAATTATGTCTAAATAGACAACAAAACGATAGCCGCTGGATGGAGTTTTCTCCGCCAGCAAGGTGATTTTCCTAACTCAGATATTTCCCAACTATCGGCATCCTCCTTCCTACACCAAATGCCTTTGGTGATACCCGCAGCACCGGCGCCGTCTGATGCCGCTTAAACTCACTGGTATTGACCAGTTTCAATATCCTTCGCACCAGTTTTTCTTCATACCCCATCTCGATG
>DATHZY010000192.1:0-2322 GCA_035458325.1 Saprospiraceae bacterium
CCGGAACTGCGCACTTTCAATACCGCCGGTGCCGAAAAGCCAGGCGAGCCATATGATAATGAAGTAGATGACTATCGGCAAAGCCATGCGCAATTTCACTTTGACCAGGCTATTACTCCATTTGCAAGGTGGAATACTGCATTGCATTACACGCACGGATCAGGTTTTTTTGAACAATACAAGGCAGATCAGACCTTATCCGATTATGGCATTACTGGCTTTACAGAACCCTCTGATCTCGTTCGCCAGCGGTGGCTGGACAATGATTACTATGGGTTCATTTCAACACTCCATATTGGTACGCCCGGTAAACGGTACTTTGTAGCGGGTGGAGGTTGGAACAGGTATGAAGGTCAACACTTTGGAAAAGTGGTTTGGACAGCCTCCACAGCTCCGGATGACTACCCAAAGCCATATTATGACAACGATGCTGTCAAGACTGACTGGAACTTATTTGCAAGAAGCAATAATAAAATCACTGACCGGCTTGATCTGACAGTAGACCTTCAAGGAAGGTGGATACGGTATGCTTTTGAAGGTCCGGATGAACAAGGAAATCCGGTTGACCAGGAAGTCAGTCTCAGGTTTTTCAACCCTAAGATTGGTTTTAGTTATTCCCTTGGAGAAAACGGTTCGCTCTATGGCCTTACAGGGTTGATAAACAAGGAACCAAACCGTGATGATTACACCCAATCTACCCCACTCAGTCGTCCAAGCCCGGAAAGGATGTGGGATAGCGAAATAGGATATCGTTACCAAACAAAATCAGTGCACCTGGAAGTTGTTGGTTATGTCATGCAATACAAAGATCAATTGGTGCCTACCGGCAGGCTGAATGATGTCGGTGCCTACACCAGAGTCAATGTGGATCGAAGTCATCGAATCGGTCTTGAAACGTCGGTTTCATTCCTTCCTTTGGAAAAACTCAGGATAGAAGCCACGGCCACAGTGAGCAGTAATAAGATACAATCCTTTACAGAGTATATTGATAATTGGGTGACCGGTCTTCAGGAGACTGTAGAATATGAAAATAGTGATCTTGCCTTCTCACCCGGTTTACTTGCAAATGCCCTGGCGGAATACACTATAGTATCCAATGATAAACATGAAATAGCTATAAACCTGGGAGGACGATATATAGGCAAGCAATATGCGGATAACACCTCCAAAGACGCCTCTTCCCTGGACCCGTATTTTGTGGCGGATGCAGGAGTCAACTGGAGTTGGTTTCAAAAAAAGGGGAACGAACTCAGTGTTGGTTTGATCCTAAGGAATGCATTGAACGAATCTTATGAGTCGAATGCCTGGATATACCGATTTAGCTCAGAGGGCTATGATCCGACACCTGATGACCCTTATGTAGGATCAGAAGGTGGTAATGTGTACCATCAAAAGGGGTACTTCCCGCAGGCGGGCAGGTATCTGCTCGTACAGGTAGGATTTAAATTCTGATCAATAATTCCAGGTAAAACCTATCCTGTAGGTAAAGGGTAACCGACTCAACTCTGGTTTATCAAGCAGGTTATAATGGAAGGAGATAAAGGAACTGAAGGGATACCCACTGGATAGTCCGGCACCGATATAGAGGTAATGCTCCAGATTGACTTCCGTCAAAATCTTCTTACCATCATCGCTGACCTGGATATTACCAAAAGCATCTACCTGCTCCCTTGAGACATAAGATCTTTCATATTCTCCCTGAAAGAAAATACCCTGCATAAAAGGGGTGGCATCTTCCATTTTCAAGAGAGGCTTGACTCTGGCAAAGAGGGTGGGTCCCCAGTCAAAGGCGGTGTAGGTAAGATTTCCGGAAGTCGTCTGGTATTTGGCATTGTAATAGTTCATCTTGAGCATGAATCCGGCCGCAAAGGCATCGGTGATCCTATAAGCCACATTAGGGTCCAATCCGATATTGACTGCATTGCCTGCAAAGCCAATATTGCCAAGGTTAATACCAAATCCCCACTTAGAAGGTGCATTTGCTTTCTCTTCCTCCTTTTTGGCCTCCTCTGACCCGGGCCTGACAAATTTCTTTTTCCCGGTAGTCTGGGCATCAACCTGAAGGAAAGCCGTGAAGGCAAGGATGGCTACAAAGATTATTCTTGGAAATACCCTCATTTTAGTATTTAATTTTGTCATGCTTGGCAATGTGATTACAAATAGATAACTTTTTTCTCTAATATAGAAATAGTTAGGACATTTTTTAGTTAATTTGCGCCCCAATCCCACCACTTATCCACTAATAACCACGAGACCTAACGAATCTGAACATTAAATTGTTTTTTGACAAATCTCACAAGGAATGAACAAAAAGTTACTGAG
>DATHZY010000193.1:0-3895 GCA_035458325.1 Saprospiraceae bacterium
GAAAGACACTGGGGAAAGCCAGTGTGACCGGATATTGCATTAAGTTCAAGGCACTGAAGGATATCAATCTGGATGTACTTAAAGCGGCTGTTCGATATGGAGTAGAGGCGACGGGCAAGACTTGACCCTTTCGTTGATTAGATGCAATGTAGTTTGGAAAATATAGTAAAAGATGAAAGTTTTAGTAACAGGTTCTGCAGGTCGGCTTGGACGAGTGATCGTAGAGTTGTTGAGAGAAAGGGGGATGGATTGTGTCGGAATGGATATACAGGAGTCTGCAACAACAGATGTGCGGGCCGATATTAGAGAAAGGAAAGAAATCGCTGGCATCATCAAGAACATAAGCCACGTCATCCATACCGCTGCTGTCCATGGACGACATATGGATATGGATGTTCCCAGGGCTGATTTTATTGAGACCAATATCTTAGGTACGCTCAACTTATTAGAAGCTTCAGTTGAACACAAGATAAAATCCTTCATCTATACCAGCACGACTTCCATCTATGGTAAGTCGATGGAGAACAGCAACGCAGCCGCATGGGTAGATGAAGAACTTACAACTTCGCCGAGAGACATATATGATATTACCAAATTGACTGCGGAAAATCTCTGCAGGGATTTCTTTGACAAGGAGCAGTTGAATGGATGCACCCTCAGGGTGTCAAGGTTCATGGACGAGCCCAGGAACCTGATCGCCAACTATCGGTTGTATCGTGGCCTGGATGAAAGGGATGGTGCCGAGGCGCATTGGCTTGCCCTGCATGCGACGTTCAAGACGTATGAGATCTTCAACATTTCCAATGACACACCTTTCCAGGTGGCAGACTTAGAAGCTCTAAAGACCAACCCGGAAAAAGTCATCCTGAAGTATTATCCAATGGCCAGGGACATTTACCAAAGGAATAATTGGACATTCCCGACATCTATTGACAGGGTGTATGTCATTGATAAGGCCAAACGAATGTTGGGTTATCGGCCGGGAAATAATTTCCTTGAATATATTTCATAAAACGCCACCCAACCTTTGTCGGCAATTTCTCGTATACGTCATTAGTGATTCCAAAACCTTTACCCTATGCGTTCATTCCTTCTCCGAGTCCTCTTCCTCTGTATGCCATGCTGTGCCATTGCCCAATTGGAAGACGGATCCTTCGCCCCGGATTTTGAACTGCAGGACCTGAACGGTAACACCTGGCACCTGTATGAGTTGCTGGAATCGGGTAAGCATGTCATCCTTGATTTTTCGGCCACCTGGTGCGCGCCTTGCTGGTGGTACCATGAGACAGGCCTGCTCAATGAAGCATATGCGCTCTATGGTCCAGAGGGCACGAATGAACTGATGATCTTTATGATAGAAGGAGATGATCAAACCAATGTAGCCTGCCTGTACGATTTGCCGGATTGCTCAAATACTACACAGGGAGACTGGACGGCCGGAACATTGTATCCGATCATCAATGATGACCACATCGCTGATGCATATGAAATTGAAGGCTGGCCAACCCAATTCTACATCTGTCCATACAAGCTCATCTATAATACCAACCAACCTAATCTTGAAACGATCGACTATTTCCTGCACAGTTGTGCTGAACCTGTAGGGCAACATAATGCTTCCATTGAAGCCTTTACCAGTTATTCAGGTGATTTTTGCCATTCCATTTCAACTACGCCATCCCTGGTAGTGACAAACCAGGGTCATCAAACCATAGCGCATGCAACGGCAGCATGTTATATAAACGGAGAACTCCGATCCACGACCACATGGGAAGGCCATGTCATTCCATTTGACACTTTCTTCCTTTCGTTTCCGGAGGTCACATTGGTCGAAGATGCTACTGTGCTGGTTCGCATCAGCAGCGTGAATGGAGTCATGGATGATGACATGAGTGATAACGATATATCCGTGCAGTTTACATCAACTCCATCCATGACACAAAACAGGCTACAACTTGAATTAAAAACAAATTTATTACCTGAAGGTGTGTATTGGGAGGTGACCAATGGGGATAGTGCAGTGCTATATAAAGGAGGAAACCCCACTGTCATTGGCAAGGAAGACGATGGGGGCACCTATACGGATCGTAATACGGTCTATACTATTTCGATTCCTTTACCGGGGGATGGATGCTATGCATTTTCAGTGCATGACAAAAATGGCGCTAATGCGGGCGTTGATTATTACAAGATCACCGGTCCGGCAGGTGAAGTGCTTGCACAAGCCGGCAACGTTCCATTTTACAAACGCGAACTGTTGAATATCCAACAGGCCGATCAACCGATACCCAACAATGGCGCCATCAACAACATATATGGAGTACCTGCAGCCTTTTGCAGCCGGCAGGCGTATTCATTTTCCATTGACCTGCTCAACCTGGGCGAAGCCACTATCACAGAGGCGGAAATAGAAATATTGGAAAACAATCAACGATTGTCCTTTGTACCATGGTCTGGGGAGATCCATCCCGGAGAACAAGCCAATATTGCATTTCCTGCCCTTACATTCGATGCTGGGAAAGATATAGTCATCCGTATCGTATCAGTCAATGGATCGGCCGATACCTATACATACCAGAATGAATCAACCATTGATCTTATACAACATTTGTCCGAGGAAAATGTGATCTCGATGAAGATCAAGCTGGATCCCTGGGCCTATGAGAATTATTGGCAACTGACCAATTCCTCAGGTGATGTATTGTATTCCGGAGGCAATACAAAGGTAGGCCCTGATGGTGGCGGTTTGAAGACGGCCCTTTCCAGTGATCCGGGGACGTATGCGCCAGGAGCGTTGGTGAAAATAGACTTTCAATTACCGGACACCCATGAGTGCTATACCTTTTTACTGGTCGATAGCTATGGCAATGGTATGTATTCAGGATCCTATGTAACGTTTACTGAAAAGGGGACAGGGGAGCTGATTTACAGTAAAGACTATACCTATTTACTTCCCTTTGATGAAGAAGAGGTGTTGTTTGAAGTTGATCCGACGACGGTTTCCATTCAACCGATATCCAACTTCGAAGATCTCCTGGTGTATCCCAATCCGGTGGATGGTGCATTGTATGTGAGCTTTGAAGTGAAAAGCACAATGCCTCTTGCAATATCTGTTATCAATAGCCTGGGTGAAATGATCTTCACCAGCCCTGAGGTAATCTATTCTTCAGGTATAGTCAATTATACAATAGATCTTCCTGAACTGGCTGCAGGGGTATATGCTGTGCGTGTGGTCAGTGGAAATGAGTATTCGACCCGGAAGATCGTAGTGACCCATTAACAAGCTTGTAAAAAGTTATCCTGGTTTGCGGCCATCTCCGCGAAACATCGCATATATCCATACTCAAGGACCGGAGAATTTCCAATTGAAGGTTCGGCTGCTTCGACTCTGCAATGGTTGGGTTGCCCTATTTGGTTGAGCATAGCAGGTCGATATACTCCACACGAGATTAGATACCCGAAACGAATGTTTTGAAAAACGAACCATTCAAGTTTTGATTTTGAAGCGGAACGGCCTACCTTGACGCTGGTTTTTAACCAAATGACGAGCGACACAAAGATCGGACCAGGGAAGAACCCATACAGGAGTTGTGGGACTGATAAGCAAACAAATGACTTTCATCCGCTTTGCTTTAAGAAAGCAGGCAGGATTAAGATTGGCGCTAATTATTTTTAAAATGCACCTTCACCATCGGCGTTCCAAAAGCAGGAGGTGGTATTCAGTACGTAACCCGTTATATAAAAATCGGTTGACATCTGGGATACTGCTTTTTATGCCTGAATTTAAACTTACAGACAAGAAATAATATGGAGATTGTAATTATTTCAGTTGCTGCTTTCCTGGTAGCCATTCTCACTTTCTTTTCGGGCTTTGGCCTGGGGACGATGCTCACCC
>DATHZY010000194.1:0-7631 GCA_035458325.1 Saprospiraceae bacterium
GAACGATGGACTAATGATGATTACAAACCTTACGAACGAATTGATTGTAATTTTTCAGTTAACATCACGGCAGAACTGGGTGGCAATGCGTTTAGTGCTGATATTGCATTGAAGGCGATCCGGCCTGTTTATGGTTCAGAATACAAAACCGTCCTCATCAACCATGTAGATCGTGATATCGTCTTCAATTACCAGGAATTCCAGCCGCTTGAAAATGGTACTGAATTTTTCAAGGATAACCTATCTGCTGTTTTTTCCTTTTATGCTCAATTGATCCTTGGGCTTGACGCTGAAAGCTTCACCCCCAATGGTGGTGATCCCTACTTCAGAATTGCCCAGAATATTATCAACCAGATACCTACTGCAGTTGCCGAAGCTGACAAAGGCTGGCAGTCGCTGAACCGGAAGACAACACGGTACTGGATTATGGAAAACCTGTTAAGCCCTCGCTATACTTCCTTCAGGGAAGCATGGTATAACTACCATCGCAAGAGCCTGGACATCATGTATACCAATCCGGAGCAAGCGCTGGTGACGATGGTGGATGCCCTGAAAGAAGTAGAAAAAACACATGTCTCGTATCCGAACACGATCGGTATACTGATGTTCCTTTCTGCCAAGAGCGATGAAATCGTGGACATTATGAAAAACGCAACCCGCACACAAAAGACAGCAGTCTACGACACCATGCGCAAACTTGATCCGGCCAACAGTGGTAAGTACAATGCCATCAGGGGATAAAGCACGCATAGCCATCTTTGCCTCCGGTGGTGGAAGCAATGCAGACAAAATCTGCGCATATTTTGAAACACATCCGGACATCTGTGTTGAACTCATTGTTTCCAACAAAGCAGAAGCGGGTGTACTCCAGGTAGCTGACCGCCATGGAATTGAATCCGTTTATATTTCCAGGAAGTACTGGCAACATCCGGAGATCATATTGCCGGTACTGGAAACTTCAGACATCACGCACATTGTCCTTGCAGGCTTCCTTTCACTGATACCAGACTGGTTGATTGAAGCTTATAGCGGGCGCATCATCAACATACACCCCGCCTTACTGCCCCGCTACGGAGGGAAAGGCATGTATGGTCATCATGTACATGAGGCTGTCAAACAAGCAGGTGACCTGGTATCAGGCATTACCATCCATGAGGTCAATGAACGGTATGATGAGGGAAAAGTAATTTTCAGAAAGGAAGTCGAACTAGACGCGCTGGATACCCCGGAAGAAATCGCCCGCAAAGTATTACAAGTAGAACATCAGTATTACGCCCAGGTGATTGAAGATTGGATCAAGTCACAGCGTAACCAATCATAAAATCATTTTTCGATTTCACGGAGTATAACTCCCCCACTCTTTTGGAAACCTATATCTATACCCCTCCAGGCCTTGTAAGCCACCGGAGTGTATAGCGATGATCGAATCATCATCTTTAAAATAACCGGCAGACCTTTTATCCTCAATGGCATACATCAGCTTTCCCGTGTATACCGGATCGAGCGGAACAGAATAATTCAATGAAAATGAGGTCATAAAATCGATAAGGTCCTTGTTGAATTTGCCGAATCCACCAAAATGATACTCCGGCCAGAGCTCCCAGGAGCATTGCGGCACTATACTGTACTTACTGAGTATTTCGTTGAAATACGAATCCGTGCAGCCTTTCCAAGCCGGCACGACAATGACCTTAACGTGCACAGGTGCAGCGGCAACTATACCACATGCTGTACCCATGCTACCTCCAGCGAGGATAATATGCGTTGGTTTGTATGGTAAACATTCCGCGACGATTTCTCTGGCTCCTGTAATACCCTGAATACTCAAACCTCCTTCCGGAATAAACAAGGAGCCTGGGAACTGTTGCCTTGCATTTGCATCACCAAAGGAATTGTATTCATGGGGATTCAAATACATGATCTGATTTCCATTGGCTCTCAGCTTAGTTATACTTGGATTGTATTCATCGGGAGTATAGCTGCGAATCACGGCGACCAGTTCCAGGTTAAAAGCATGACAGGCATCTGATAACGCTGCGAGGTGATTGCTAAACATCCCCCCTTTGCTGACGACTACACGAGTGCCTTGGGTCAATGCTTCCTTCAGCACATATTTTAGCTTGTAATATTTATTACCTGATGCCCATGAATCGAGCAGGTCTAGTCTCAACACCTTCAAAGATGGCTGACCTTCCAGCCATTGGATAGACTGGGCGTTACCAGGTGAAAAATGATTCCATGTGGCTAAAGTATCGACCGGAGAATTATCCATGCACAGCGGCTCCACTTAAGAGCGTATCAATACAATACGCTTCGTCCGGATGGTTCGCCCAAACTTATCCTGCAACCTGTATAAGTAAGTACCCCGCTGCAACTCACTGAGATCAACGGCAATCGTTTCACGTGGGTCGTCAACGTCGATATTAATATCCCTCATCAGCACGCCCAGTATATTGAATATTTTAAGGACGTATTTTCCAGCATTGAGATCAGATAGTTGAAATCTGACAACATCATAACTCGGATTCGGATATGCAAACACATCTGCCTTGGTTGGTTCTTCTGTGAAGACACGGGTCACCATGGGATGCGTCTTAAATTCGATGCTCAAGGGGACTTCCGCATCATTGAGTTCAATCTCCACCAACGGAAGGCCTGTCGTCACAGAAACGAATCGGATGTAGCTTTCGGTCGTAATCAACCTGATACCGGGAACCAGCGTCGTGATATCTCTCCAGAGCATACCTGTGCGGGTCTCAACCCTGATGGCTCTCTTGATGGTTACTTTATGGCGGTTTACCTGCTGCACTTCGATAGGCAAATACAGGGAGCCTTGTCCGTCAACCACGGTTTCCTCGGCAACGGTGATTGTGATCCGGCAAGAATCAGGAAGCGATGGTGGAGTCCAGTTGCAGGTCATGTTTCGTGGCCATGCAAACACGGAAGTCATCTTTCCCTTATAGGTATAGGACTCTCCCATGACCCCATTGTAATAAGGTTTATAGGCCGGTGACAGTGTATAGGTAAGCCTTGATCCATCACATACCGGATTGTCTTCAATGACCTGAATTACCTCAGTGAGTTTACCGGTCAGGCGCATGATCGCATCCGTCTGCTTACCGTTGACCAGGTTAGCATAGGTCTTTCCTTCACGTTCACCAGACTGGATGATTCTACGACTGAGTGCATAGGGTGCCTTGAGTGTGCGCAGATCCCAAACCTGGGCAGGTCCTGACATGGTCACCACACGATGATCCGGCAGATAATCCTTGCCATAATATACGGTATCCTCGGCCAACATGGTCCAACTCATCTGCTGAGCAGTTGATACCAAACAGCAAAACCAAAATGCTGTGAAGAGTAGGCTTCTCCTGATCATTGCATCCATTGGAGTCCTACAAATTTAGCGTACTCACCTTTATTTTGCATCAGGGTCGCGTGATCCCCTGCTTCGACGATCTCCCCATCCTGCAGTACAATGATCTGATCCGCATATTGAATAGTAGACAAACGATGTGCAATGACAATCGACGTCCTGCCTTCCATCACTCTCGATAGAGCTTCCTGCACCTGGCGTTCAGATTTGGAATCAAGAGAAGCGGTCGCTTCATCTAATATCAAGATCGGCGGGTTGGCCAGCAACGCTCTTGCCAGGGTCATGCGCTGACGTTCTCCTCCACTTAATGTACTTCCCCTGTCACCGACGATAGTATCATATTGTAATGGCGTACTCATGATAAAATCATGAATCTGGGCAATCTTGGCCACCTCAATAACGGACTCCAAGGTTGCATCAGGATTTCCAAACGCGATGTTATTGAATAGTGTGTCATGGAACAACACCGGATCCTGGTTGACAATCCCCATCAGGCTCCTGAGTTGTATCAGATTTAAGTCACGAATATCTGTACCATCAATCCGTATACTTCCTTCCGATACATCATGGAATCTGGGCAACAGATCAGCAAGTGTTGACTTTCCTGATCCACTGGAACCAACTATTGCCAGAATCTGGCCTTTGGGGATACGTAGATTGATATTCTTCAACACCCACTCACCATCTACATTGTACCGGAAGCCTACCTGTTCAAGAACAATCTCCTGATGGAAAGAATGTATCTCCTTTGCATTTTCAGCCTGCTTGATTTCCTCCTTGTTGTCCAACACTTCATTGACCCTATCCACTGCTGCGAGGCCTTTCTGGATATGATAATACGCGGATGAAAATGATTTCGAAGGAGCAATTACATTAAAGAAGGCATAGAGAAAGGCAAAGAAAGTCTCCGGCTTGATTTCATCCTTAAACACCAGGAGTGAACCGTACCAAAGTAGCACTGCCACGATCGTGATACCGAGTACTTCTGATAACGGAGATGAAAGATCCCTTCGATACATAATCCGGGTCAGCAACTTCTTGTAAGAATTATTGATCGCGCTGAAGCGGCCTTGCTGGTATTCCTGCGCGTTGAAGCCCTGGATGATCCGCATGCCATTGAGGCTTTCCTCGACATGTATCATCAGGCCAGATAATTTTTGTTGCACATCCTTGGACTGGCGCTTGAGATTGCGACTGATCCGGCCAACAATGAAGGCCGTGAAGATTATCAACACAAAAACGAAGAGCGTAAGTCGTTCACTCGTAAACATCATAAAGGTGATGCTTCCTATAATCACGATAGGCTCCTTGAAAAGAGATTCCATCACATTCAGAATCGAATATTCTATTTCCTGAACATCGGTGCTGATCCTTGACATCAGGTCTCCTTTCTTCCCCCGTGTAAAAAAGGCAAGTGGAAGATGCATGTATTTCTTGTAGACCGCATCGCGGATGTCGCGTACTATACCGTTCCGGACTTGGGCCATGAAGACGACGGAGAGATACCTGAAAATATTCTTGAGCAGGAAGATCAACACAAAAGTGATACACACCATGATAAGCGCGCGCTCCTGTGAATACGTTTCTACTAATTCACCAAACACATATTCAAGCCAGGACTGGATATTGTTGATACTGAACGGTACAGGCTCCGGAGAAGGCTTGACCCTGCCGAATAATATCTGGAAAAAAGGAATGATGATCGGGATGCTGATCACCATGCAAAGGGCCATCATGATGTTGGAGAAAATATTCAGCAACAACGGCGCCTTGTAAGGACGGAGATAAAAAAATAACTGACGGAGGGGGCTTTGCCCGGCCATGGCCATTAATCTTCCAGCTTGAAATTCTCCAGGAACCCCGTATGGAAATCACCGGCCCTGAACTTGGGATCCTGCATCAGTTTCTTATGAAAGGGGATCGTTGTATTCACGCCTTCCACGATAAATTCATCCAGGGCCCTGACCATCTTCTTGATACAGTCTTCGCGTGTCGGGGCTTTACAGATCAGCTTTGCGATCATACTGTCATAGTAAGGAGGTATGGTATACCCTGCGTACACGTGTGTATCTACCCTGACTCCATGGCCTTTCGGACTATGAAAGGAAGTGATGGTACCCGGGCTTGGCCTGAAGTTGTTATAGGGATCCTCTGCATTGATCCTGCACTCGATGGCATGGCCGTTTGGAAAATAGTTTTTCCCGGAGATCGGAATCCCTGCGGCGACTTTGATTTGTTCCTTGATCAGGTCATGATCGATGACTTCTTCTGTCACGGGATGTTCTACCTGGATTCGGGTATTCATCTCCATGAAATAAAAATTCTTGTGCTTGTCCACCAGGAATTCAATGGTACCGACACCTTCATAATTAATGGCTTTGCCTGCCTTGATCGCGGCTTTACCCATTTTATTACGAAGCGACTCATCCATGAAAGGTGATGGTGATTCTTCCAGGAGCTTTTGGTGACGACGTTGGATGGAACATTCTCTTTCGGATAAATGGACCACGTGGCCATGCTGGTCTCCCACAATTTGAAATTCGATATGCCGCGGCTCCTCAATAAACTTTTCGATGTAGATACCGTCATTGCCAAAGGAAGCTTTGGCTTCCTGCCTGGCTTTATGCCAGAGCTCCTCGAGATCCTTTTCATTCCAGACGACACGCATTCCTTTTCCACCACCACCTGCAGTCGCTTTCATGATCACCGGGTATCCGATGTCCTTGCTGATCTTTCGTGCATGGGTTACGTCCTGGACAAGACCGCCGCTACCTGGGACTACCGGAACACCGGCTTTGATCATCGTTTCTTTAGCGGTGATTTTATCCCCCATCTGGGTTATCATCCAGGGAGTGGGGCCTATAAATTTCACTCCATATTCCTTACATACTTCTGCGAAATCTGCATTCTCCGCCAGGAAGCCATAACCCGGATGGATAGCATCCGCATTGGTGATTTCCATAGCGGCCATGATCCGAGGGATACTGAGATAAGAATCACTTGACTTTGGTGGGCCGATGCAAACAGCTTCGTCTGCAAACCGGACGTGAAGGCTGTTCTTGTCAGCCGTGCTGTATACTGCCACCGTGCTGATGCCCATTTCCTTACATGTACGAATGACCCGCAAGGCAATTTCACCCCTATTGGCTATGAGTATCTTTTTAAACATCCGAAATGATCTGGTTAAAGTAAGCGAATGGGTTCTTTACGAAGCGTAATGAACTTATTTGATCCTATCCGTTCGGATCGATGAGGAATAACAATTGATCGTATTCGACAGGTGATGCATCTTCCACCATGATCTTGACCACTCTACCGGCCACTTCGGATTCAATTTCGTTGAAGAGTTTCATCGCTTCTACGATACACACCACAGCGCCCACTTCAATGACATCCCCTGGCTTTACATACACCGGTTTGTCCGGAGAAGCCGAGCGGTAGAATGTACCAACGATCGGAGACCGTATCTCGATTAAATTGTCTTTGGCTGCAACCGTCGGAGCACTGACACTTGCGTCAGCTTCTGTTTCAGCTGAGGTACGCGCAGGTGGAGCGGGATGAGAGGCAGATGGAGCAGATGTCACCTGCGGAGGTGCCGGAAGGTGCACATAAGAGGGAGTCCCATCTGTGCCTGAACGTGAGGTCAGATAGTACTTCGTCCTCACAGAAAACTGAAGGTCCCCTTGCTTGTACTTAAACTCAGCAAGCTCCAGGCGATTGATCAGTTTGAGTAACTCTTGTATTTCCTTTGAATCCATAACAGATGGTTATTTAGCCCTTTCAACATAATTACCGGTAGAGGTATCAATCTTTATTTTCTCACCCGCATCAATAAACAGCGGAACCTTTACTTCAGCGCCGGTCTCCACGGTGGCCGCCTTGAGCGTATTGGTCGCAGTATCGCCGCGCAACCCGGGTTCAGTATAAGTCACCTCCAAGATAACATATTGGGGTAATTCCACAGAGAGTGGAGTTTCCAACGCTGCATGAATTAGAATTTCGACCTCGAGGCCTTCCTTCATCAGGTTGGCATTTTCGATCATCGCTTCTTGCACACTGACCTGCTCAAAGGTCTCATTGTTCATAAAATTATACCCCATGTCATCGCTGTAGAGGTATTGGAATTTCCGGCGCTCTACTCTCACATCATTGATGGTGTGACCGGATTGAAAGGTATTATCCACGACCTTTCCCGTAGTGAGACTTTTCAACTTTGTCCTGACAAAGGCGTTTCCCTTGCCTGGCTTAACGTGTT
>DATHZY010000195.1:0-3457 GCA_035458325.1 Saprospiraceae bacterium
AGTTAGCAGTTAGCAGTTAGCAGTTAGCAGTTAGCAGTTAGCAGTTAGCAGTTAGCAGTTAGCAGTTAGCAGTTAGCAGTTAGCAGTTAGCAGTTAACAGTTATATTGGGGAAACAAATTAGCGCAAATTAGCGTGAATTAGCGGCAGGAAATTTAGTGAAGAGTGAAGAGTGAAACAAGGCGAAGGCGAAGGCTGAGGCTGAGAATTTAAAGAAGCCCTGAAGGGGCGCCCCGGTAGGAAGGGGGTTCAGCCCCTGACCTGAAGAGTGAAAAATGTTTCTCCGTGCGCTCCGTGTACTCCGTGCGAAATATTTTTGCTTGACATGAATTCGTCGAATCACTTTGAAGGTCACAACTAATTGATCATTGTAAAACAAGAATTGAAACATAAAATGAAACGCTTATTTTTCTTGCCTTTGTTATGGCTTTCGATCATGGCGTTTGGACAGCAGCCGGTGGTCAAAGTGGAAGTAAGTTCAGACACCATTTCCATCGGTGAATTGGTGGAGGTTACCTATACGATTGAGAATGGTGAAGGAAAACTTCTCATGCCGGATATAAGCAACCTGCCGGTAATCAGAGGCCCGAATACTTCTTCCAGTTTTATGTACCAAAACGGGAAGATGAGTTCAAATCAATCTTATTCCTTTACCTTGATGGCCATGGAAGCCGGTACGCTGGTTATACCGGCAGCCACTTATCAGACCGGTGAGGAGAAACTAACTATCAATCCTGTTGAAGTCGTTGTACTGGCAACACCAGGCGCACCATCATCTTCTAAGCCTGCAACCGGAAAATCAAGTTCAACTATAACCCGTGAGAAAAGGAAATTCTAAAACACTTCGGTTCATATTCCTTTTTCTCATCCTGCCCTTTGCGGTGGGTGTGGCGTTCGCGCAGGAGCCTGAATTCAGAACTAGTGTTTCTGCTTCAAAGATTGCGCAACATTCAGTTTTTCAGGTTCAGTTTGAACTCCTCAATGCCAATGGATTAGATTTTCGTCCACCATCTTTTGAAAGCTTCAAGGTCGTAGGTGGACCTTCTATCGGATCCAGTACGATGGTCATTAATGGTGCCGTCAGCCGGAGCCAGTCATGGTCTTATTCCCTGCTCGCTACGACGCAAGGCAAATGGACGATTGGTTCCGCAACCGTGGTAGCTGGCAGTAAGAAATTTATAACACGTCCTGTTTCGATTGAAGTCATCGCGCCAAAGGACATCGCTAAGCAAGGGGCCACCTCCTCTTCCAGGGAACCCGTCCTCCTGAGGGCGGAAACGGATCGTAAATCCTACTACCCCGGACAACAAATTATTCTCACCTACAGGTTACTCTTCAGGGAAAATGTGCAGACGGTGAGTACGATCAGTGAAGATGATTATGCGGATTTTTTTATTCAGCATTTCTCAGACTTCAGTCGCGAGGCCACTTATGAAACCATCAATGGTTTGCAGTTTACCTCAAGGATTATAAAGTCCATTGCCTTGTATGCCCATCAATCGGGTACGTATACAATTGACCCCATGGTGATGAGTGCGGGTATCAATGCTCCCTTTCCGGGCAACCAGGGATTTTTTACCATGCGCAGGATACAGGATGTCCAGGTGGCCTCCGAACCATTAACCATAACGATACTACCATTACCTGCAAATGCTCCTGCTTCATATTCCGGAGCGGTGGGAGCCTATCAGATGACGCTCACACCTGGTAAGACGGAGATCACAACGGATGAAGCGTTTACTTTCCAGGCTGAAATTACAGGCAATGGCGATTCTCGCAGATGGGATGTTCCCGTAGCCGTGGTCAATGGTGATTTTGAAACCTATGAACCCAGGATTCTTGAAGATAATGTGTTTGATGCAGGCAATGAAGTGTCGCATATCCGCAAGGTCGCCTACCAGATGATTCCGGCCAAGCCGGGTGATTACTCAGTGGTTGTTCCCTTTACTTATTTTGATCCGACACAAAAACAATATGTGACTATTACTTCAGATACTATTCAACTGCATGTCACACAAGGTACCGGTGTGCCTTTGGACACATCATCGCTGAATAAGATCGCCTCCGGGCCACCTGAGTTAATGAAGATTCATCCGGTGCTCTTAAAAGACAAATTCTGGGTTTCGATACCACACCTTTTACTTTTTGCGATGGTGCTATCCGGATCAGGCTTGAGTCTTTTTTATGCAGCAAGACGTAAGCGCGAAAATCAAATGCCCGAAGCGCAAAGGATCAGGAATGCGGCCGCCGTCAATGCAATCCATCAATACAATCACCTGGAAGCAAACATCCATGCTATGCCGGGTAATACCTTTTTTGAAAAGGCAACAGAAGCGTATTATAAGTTCCTCATCGACCGCTTTATGATCCCTTCCTCTGAACTGGATGAAGCAAACCTGAAGAAGTATATGACCAGGGCGGATGTCAGTGAATCCTTGACAGATCGTGCAGTCGTTTTTTTCAACCAATGCCTCACCGTCAGGTATGGAGGCATACCTGGTGGTTATTCCAGGGAGGAGATGCTGCGGGAATGTCGTGCATTAACTCAATTGTTGGCCTAAACGTCTTTCATGTCCTCAAAAGGGTGGCATGGGATGCCATCCTGTCATATTCCCTTTTTTCTTCATATCATTGTCATTGCATTTCACCCTGCCCGTATCATTCCATCTTCAACTCATTACCTTGAGCAGCAATGGCTATTAAGAAGCAAAAACAAACCTCCCCTAAAAAGCAATCCACAAAACTCAGGCTCTGGCAGTACCTGCTGCTAGTTATCATCCCAATGGCGGTGTTTGGCCGCTCAGTTTTTTTTGACTTTGTCATGCATGATGATGACAAGATGATCCTGGAGAATACAGTGATTAAAGAAGGGTTTAATCCGGCGATTGCCTTTAAGACAGATGCCTGGTTTATGGACGCACGGATAGAGCTCTATCGCCCCTGGCAAAGTATCACGTATATGATAGATTATGCGATTGGGAAAGAAAGCCCGGCGGTGTATCATGTCCACAATCTGCTGGTGTTTGTAGCTGGTGTTGTTCTTTTGTTTTTCCTCTTGCGTTTTTATTTTAAACCAACACTCGCCTGGGCAGGGACACTCTTGTATAGTGTCAATCTGCTGACACCCCACGCTGCCGGTTGGATAGCAGCAAGAGGTGACTTGTATCTGATGTTGTTCGGTGTAGGATTTATCGTGCTGGTACAACAATATCTCAAGACGAATTCAAATAAATTTCTCTGGCTTTCGGTACCCGTGTTTTTCCTGGCACTCTTGTCAAAGGAATCGGCTGTAGCACTGCTTCCCATCGCGCTTGTGATGTTGTATGCTGAGCGTAAAAAATTGCCATCCGGCATGGAGTGGGTGTGGCTGGGCTTGAATGGAGTTTTGTTTGCTATCTACTTTGCCATGAGGTCATCCGCCATTGCCGATGCCGGGAATCTTTCTGCTCTTGCTTTTCT
>DATHZY010000196.1:0-2008 GCA_035458325.1 Saprospiraceae bacterium
GATTTCAGCATTATCAATCCGGGCACCACCATTAGCCACGACAATACTACAGGTGATTTTTTCACCACCTCACCAGGTGTTAACATCAGTGGAAACTGTAAAATCGGTAATAGGGTTTTTTTGGGCGCAAATGCCAGCACAAGAAATGCTATAACTATTGGCGATGATGTAGTGATCGGTATGGGAGCGGTCGTTGTAAAAGATCTTTTGGTGCCAGGAACTTATATCGGTAATCCAGCAACTTTAATCCAAAATAAAGCCTGATAAGTTGACCACCTGTTAGGCGGATGTATATTTGATTTTACGTTAGCATTGAAGAAATGAACAACACAAACAGAAAACGCTATTCTAATTACATGAAAACTTTCCTTGTTCAAACACTCATCATCACTTCGATATTTATTTCCTTACACGCATCCGCCCAGCCGTTTACCCGCCAGGATACCCTGCGTGGCAGTATCACGCCGGAGCGCGCATGGTGGGATCTCAGCTATTATGACCTGGCGATCGATGTAGATGTGGAAGGAAAATCCCTGAAGGGGACCAATACGATTTACTTTTTTGTGGTCATTCCGCAGCAGGTGATGCAGATCGACCTGCAGGAACCACTGACGATCACCCACGTGGATTATAAAGGCCAGAAACTCACCTATACCAGGGAAGGAAATGTATACCATATCAGGTTTCCTTATCCCCTCGTAGCAGGTGATAGGGATAAGATCACTATACAGTATGAAGGCATCCCTGTAGTAGCGGTACGTCCCCCCTGGGATGGCGGACTCACCTGGTCAAAAGACGACAACGGTAACCCCTTTGTCGCCACCTCCTGCCAGGGCCTTGGGGCCAGTGTATGGTGGCCATGCAAGGATCATATGTATGATGAACCGGACAGTATGCTGATCCGCATCACGGCACCACCCTCGTTGACAGATGTTTCCAATGGACGATTGAGACATGTCGATTATCTGCCGGATGGCCGTAAGACGTTCCATTGGTTTGTCTCCAATCCGATCAACAATTATGGAGTCAATATCAACATAGGTCGGTATGCACACTGGACAGATACAATCCATGGAGAGAAGGGGGTGCTGGATATGGACTTCTATGTGTTGCAGGACAACTACGAAAAAGCCAGGGAGCATTTCAAGGATGCACATCGGACGATCAAGGCATTCGAATATTGGTTTGGCCCCTATCCTTTTTATGAAGATGGTTATAAGCTTGTCGAGGTACCCTATCTGGGTATGGAACACCAGAGTTGTGTCACCTATGGAAACAAATATCAAATGGGCTATCTCGGGCGCGATTTATCGAATACCGGATGGGGTTTGAAATGGGACTTTATCATCGTGCATGAAACTGCACATGAATGGTGGGCCAACAGCATCACCTACAAGGACATCGCTGATATGTGGATACATGAATCCTTTGCCAACTATGCAGAAAGCCTCTATCTCGATTATCACTTCGGCCAGCAGGCGGCCAGTGATTATGTCATTGGCACGCGTCGTACGATCCAGAATGATGAACCAATCATCGGCCACTATCATGTCAACAAGGAAGGATCAGGTGACATGTATCCAAAGGGTGGAAATATGTTACATACCCTGCGCACCTGGCTCGGGGATGATGAAAAATGGAGAAGCGTATTACGTGGCCTCCAGCGTGATTTTTATCATCAGACCGTGACTACCGAGCAGATCGAAAACTATATCGCCAGCCAAACGGGCAAAGACCTGAAAGCCTTCTTTAATCAATATCTGCGCGACACCCGCATCCCTGTGATAGAGTATGAGATGAAGGGTAAAAAGCTAAACTACCGGTATGCGATGATTGTAGATGGATTCAATATGCCCGTTGAAGTGAGGATCAACAGCGGAGATAAAATCATCCTCAAGCCAACCGCCCAGTGGCAGGAACTAAAGATGGAATATCCCGTCAAGTCCTTCTCGGTTGATCCGGACTACTACGTCCTGTATAAGAAAGTAGATTAACCATTTAACCCCTC
>DATHZY010000197.1:0-2575 GCA_035458325.1 Saprospiraceae bacterium
AGATGTTTGTAATGGGGTGCCTGCTCCATGATCTTATCAATAAAATATCTCCGCTCTGGTCTGGGCCCTACCAATGACATTTCACCAATCAATACATTCCATAATTGGGGCAATTCATCTAATCTCCACTTACGCATGACAGCGCCCCAGGGCGTACATCGGTCATCTCCATCAAAAGACAACTGCGGCGTCTCCCCTTCCGCTCCTGTATACATAGACCTGAACTTGTGGATCATGAACGGCTTTCCATTGAGCCCTACCCTCTCCTGGGAATAGAAGACAGGACCGGCAGAAGAGAGCCTGACCCGAATAATAATATACACAAAAACGGGTAGTAGTATAATGAGGCCAACAATACTGACGGTGATATCCATCAGGCGCTTGACCAGTTTTTCCCAGTTGAGCATAAGTCCCTGCCTGATCTCAATCAACACCGCACCATACAGGTAATTCATTTTGACAGTGCCCAACAGGATGTCGTACATATCGGGTATGATCTTGACAAGGACCTCTTCATTAAAATCAAAAAGCACATCGAGGATGCCTTTGAGCTTATTGTGCTCTGATGTCTCAATGGCAATCAGGGCTTCTTCAACTTCATAGGTTTGTATGATTTCCGGCAACTGATCGATGGTGCCGAGTTTGTTCAGATGGCCATCCAATGCATTTGGACCGCTAGTTTCACTCTCTATAAATCCGATCAACCTGTTGCCAAGGCTTTTCTTCCTCGTCCGGATTTCCTCAAATAGCTCAAATGCTTTCTGGTTCCCTCCGATAATAATGGTGGTATAGGTAATCTTTCCTGATCTCAGTTTCCTGCTCGCGATCGTCAGGACAATCATCCTGACGACGGCTGTAATAGAGAAGTGAAGAAGGAATAACCTGAAAAAAGATTGAACGTAATCGGAAACATCATCCGCCTGGTCATCGAGCAGCAGGGTGAAGAAGATGATCACGACGCCTGCCAGGGATAAGAAAAATGTTCGGACCAGCGTAGTCAGCCTTGACAATCTGTATATATCGCGGTACCTGTCAAATATCCAATAGAAGATGATCCAGGCTAAAGGAACAATCACCAGGCCGTACCAGAAATTGTGATCATTGACCACGCCATCTTCAAAAGTTTTTCCCTCCCCTTGTGCACGTAAATAATAAAATAAAGCCCAGGCAGCCATGGCTGAAGCCAGGTCAGCACAGCCATACAAAAACATATGAAATCTCCTGAGTTTCTTCATTACATCAGAGATGAACCACCTTTATATTGTCCAGGAAAATATTGTATTCCGGCTCCGGCGATCCGGATGGGTACAGAGACCGAAATAATATTTTATAGGCCGGAGTAGCTGAGGCCTCAATCAGATCCGTGAGTTCGATGTAGAGCATATTCCATTCCGGTGATGGACGGACAAGGTAGAAGAAATTGGAGAATGATTGCCCGTCAAGTTCAATGGCGAGAATGCCAATACTGAATTCTATTTCGCTTTTGTACCGGATTTCAAGGTAGGTAGGCCTGATGCCATCTGCAGGCAACCCGGACATCGGGACTACATGGCCTACCTCTATAAAATTGGCTGCCTGTGAAAGCACCATCTGGCCGGCATACTGACCTTCAAAAACATCTACTGATGAACGGATCAGGTTACTGGCTGAAACTGTATCCCGATTGTCTGTAAATAAATTGCTCAATTCAAAATCTGCTATCAGGCTAAAAACAGTACCCGATTTATAGGAGGTGACCGGTTGAATTTCAATATCAACCCCTTCGCCTGCCATGAATTCAAAACTATCGACTGCAAATAAGGGATACTGAACCGGATCGGCGGCTATCCCGTTGTTACGGATCCCCGGATATAAGGTAAACCGGGTTTCACCCTGATCAAGATAATAGATATCAACCGGAGGTGTAAAGGCACCAAGATAGTTTCCATTGGCGTAAACCCATGTTTCGGTTATCTTATTGTTTCCTGATCCCTGACCAGGCTCAATTTGAAAATCAAAAGGCTGCAGATGGACAATGGTTGGTTTGGGTTCCTCTGGATTTATAACATCACAACTACCCAGGCTTGCAGCCAGTGCCATCACAACCCAAAACAGCCGGTATGATATCTTCTTACTTTTCATGTTTCATGATTTGTTCCATGATCTGAGATGCAACTTCCACAGCCCTTGCTCCTTGCTCAAACGATACACCTGTACCTGAATTGTTACAAATAGCATGATAAAACTCTGTGAGCTCCAACTCAATCGCGTTATGCTTGCTGACGACAGGATTATCGGCCGCAATCCAGCGATCGCCATCAGGCAAATCCAGTTTCATGGTCAACATATCACTTGGTTCAGCATGAAAAAGTTTCACTACCTGCACTTCGTGATTTAAAAAATCCATAGCCATATATTGATCGCGCTGGAACAACCGCAACTTACGCATTTGTTTAAGACTGATCCTGCTGGCGGTCAGGTTGGCTACGGCATCATTTTTAAAGGTGATCCGCGCATTGCATATATCAGCTGATTTGCCGGCCACACCCACTCCATTTGCTTCGATGTGGTCCACTTCCGAATCAACCATAGACAA
>DATHZY010000198.1:0-3091 GCA_035458325.1 Saprospiraceae bacterium
GCACCTTATGCATTCCTATGGAGTCCGGGTGGAGAGACTTCTTCGTACATACAACTAATACCTCCTTTTCAAAACGGGACTATTTCCGTACATATTTCCGATACTATAGGATGTTCATATCAGAAAGAGATGATGATAAAAGTAAAACCATGTCACTTGGATACGATTGTCTCTGAAGATGATTCCAACGACACACAAACGCCGGATGATGGACCCATCGGAAATGGAAAATTTGTTTCGCCTGGGGTACATCGAGTAACAAATGCAACTGCATTTGATTATAGTTTAAAAGTATATCCAATACCTGCCACCGAAACTATCCAGGTCGAATGGGCCATCGACATGGATGATGCGACCACCTTGATCATCTATGATATACGTGGTCAGTTGATGTATCAATCTAACCTCTCCAAACCGGAAATAGATGGACATCGTACTCAAATCAATGTAAGGGACTACGTTGATGGTGTATACCTCGTCCTCCTGCAAACGAAGCAAACGATACTTACTTCCAGATTACTCAAGATGTAAGTGGCGTTTTCAGAAGACATGTAAATATCCTACGGTACGACAGAAGGTATATTCTAATTTGAAAGTATGTATATGGTTGTGTGGAACACCTTCCAGATATTTTGAAGAATAGGCGGTGAAAAGCGATTTGATAAAATTGCTTTACTTTTAAATACCTAATCAGCTTATACACTTATCGCCTATGAAGCCCATAAGCACCATTCGAGGTAGCATACGATTATTTATTGTCATGCTGGTTATTTGGACAGCGACGGTGGAGGCAAGGCCCTTCATGGCCGTTGATACATCATGCACCGCAAATGATCTTTGTGAGACAGCAACACTGATCGCTGGTGTAATCACCGACAGCACATTTGTCTGTATCCAGGGATGCAATATAAATGCAACTGGTGATCCGGATATAAATCCATGTGTTGGGGATCTATCACCTACCGTGTGGTATAAAGTGACTACTGATTCCGCTGCCAGGTTGATGAATATTCAAATTTCGAGTCTTGATTCCATACTTCCATTCTTTGTGATATTCAGGGCACAGAATGATTGCAATACGCTTACCCAAATTCCGCTTACCCAGAGTCACCTGACATGTGCACACGGACCTAATGGAATAGCCGAAGCTTTTGGTACAGACGTCGAACCGGGAACCGATTATTATATCGCTGTGGCAGGAATGTTTGAAACTCAAGGAGCCTTTGAATTGTGTTTAAATATGATCGAGGCAGGATCCACTTGTGTGAAGAAGAGAAATATTGTGATCACTTCCCGTACTGCAGGAGGTTCACTTTCCGGACCTTTTTATCCGGGTGAAACTATTGGAATCTGCATGAATGTAGATTCATTCAGTGCAGAGGAGAATGGTTGCCAATGGTTTCAGGGAATTGTTCCTGTTTTTGGCAATGGATGGGATCCCTCTTCATTTGATGCGCTCGGACAACCTCTTAATGCAACAATCAATGGGGTTGCTTTTGGTGTTGAAGGCAACGGCATCTATCTGACAGCTACGTGGGATTGGTTTGAAGACGTGGATTATCATTACGATCATCCTTTACGGCAGGTAGGTGATTTTGATAACAACGGTACATTCGATATGTGCAACACCATATTTGATCCGGATTGCCCTAATGCAGGGGGGCTTACCGGTGGGTGTTGTGGACCATGCTGGGGAGCCCCTTTAGGAGATATCTTACCACCAGGCTGGTTTGCATATGGGATCAATGGATCGTGTCCAGCTCCAGGACCTCCAATCAGGCTTGATTGGGGAGATGGCCTTACATGTGGTGGGGGTATGGGTCCGTGGAAATTTTGTTTTGAACTGGTGATCAGGGATTATCCGGAGTGCACTGAGGATCAATCGAAGCACGACCTTTCACTTGCTTTTTTTACGTTTGCAGATGGTGAGACAGGGTCATGGACAGGTAACTTTTCCCAATGTTCAAAAGACCAGCCTGCAATGCTTAACCTACCCCTCGTGTGTTCCAATCAAATAGATCTCGGCTCAGAAATTATTAATGACCAATGCTCCGGCAGCACATTTGCATATACTATTGAGGAGCCAGGAGTTCAAAGTTGGATGTGGTCAATTGACCCACCATGGGCAGTAATCAATTCTGTATCGGAGGGGGCAAATGGTTTTTCATTTGAGGATACACTTTTCAATCCATCGGCTTCACCTGTTGACGTTACATATTTTTTCACAGGATTTATAGAAGGTTCGTTGCAAACGGTCATCAAGGAGGTGAAATTCCGGATCATACCGGAGATCCAGAGTTCATTGCCTGATCACGTTTATGGCTGTGAACTGGATACAGGTTTGTTAGTTATAAATGCTGAACCTATCCATGGGGGACTACCTCCATATCAATATGCATGGAGTCCTGGCGGAGAAAACACGTCTTCAATTGTGTTACTCCCTCCATTCCAAAGTTCACTCTTTCATGTCGCTATCACCGATAGCATCGGATGTACCTATCGGGACTCCCTTAGTCTTCATATCATTCCTTGTCATCTCGTGATCATGCCGGCGGATACATCAAATGAAATGCACGACCCGGATGATCGCCCGATCAGGAAGGTGATGCCTTTGTCACTGTACCCTAATGAGTTAATAGCTGTAACTGAAAATGAAAAGAAACTAAATGTTTTTCCAATACCTGCTTCGGATTTTGTCCGGATTGAATGGCAGGATGACCTGGGAGATGATGCAAAACTGATCGTAATGGATGCCAGAGGTCAAATGACGTATCAATCTGATATTTCAACAGCAGAAAGAAGTAACCGGGGTTTGCACTTCAACATAAAGGAATATGCAACTGGTGTCTATCTGGTGATTTTGCAAAGCGGAAAGACCATTACCTCAACGAAGATGATGAAAATGTGATGAGTCTTTTTCTCTAAAAGCATACATCCCGACTACCGATAAACTTAATTCAAGGAAATTAAGTTTATTTAGAAACCCTTAACCGATATTGAAATCAACAACGTATTAAACCCCGGATCTTTTTAATGTCACTTTTATTTTCTCTCCCTTTCCTGTTGCCATCCTTGCTTTTTGCATTTACCA
>DATHZY010000199.1:0-3861 GCA_035458325.1 Saprospiraceae bacterium
CCGTCATAAAAAACTGGGTGCTTGCTCCACCGGCGAGGAATAATACCTCGTAATCATCCGGCAGTCCAAGCAGCTCGCGCACCAGGGCCATGGCCTCATGAAGGATGGGCTCAAAATGAGCTGATCGGTGGGACACTTCCAGGATAGAAAGCCCGGTGCCATTGAGATCCAGGACTGCCTGGGAGGCTTCCTCAAAAACGACTTTGGGTAGGATAGAAGGTCCTGCTGAAAAGTTGATGATATGTGACATGGTATGATTCAGGTTGTAGCAACAAATCTACAATTCGGAAGGTGAATTGTGCATCAATGTAAACTAACTTTTTCATGCTTTTTAATTTAAAGATGGGGCCACCTGGGCTTCGGTGCAATAAACATTAGGTTCTGGTACAATAAAACCTTTTTATATCTTGTTTTCAACCCTATACGTCATCCAACTTTTTACTCACCCCTTATGAAACGAACCCGGCTATTTGCGCTGATTGGTATCCCTCTGCTGGCTATCGGTGCCTATTATCTGTTGAAGGATCCTGCTAAATCCGGACAAGTGGAAGACCTCATCGCTGAAGTAAAAGAGGCTTCGCTCCCCGTCACTATTCATGCCCCGGGCGAATTGCTCGCCCGTCGCTCTGAAAAAATCAAAGGCCCTGATGGATTGCGGACAGTTGGTTTGTATCAGGTCACCATCGCCAATCTGGTTCCGGAAGGCACAGTCGTGCAGCAAGGACAGTTTATTGCCTCTCTCGACCGCACAGAAATGGACGGTAAAATCAAGGAGTCCCAGACAGAGATTGACAAGATCGTCACCCAGCTCGACCAGGCTAAAATTGACACGGCCATCGAAATGCGCAGCCTTCGCGATCAGCTGGTCAATATCAAGTTCTCCATGAAGGAGAAAGAGCTTTCCTTAGAACTCAGCAAATATGAGCCTGAAGCAATTAAGCAACAGGCAAGGCTTGATCTGGAGCGCTCCCAGCGTGAACTCAGCCAGCTTGAAAATAAGCTGACCCTCACAAAGGAAAAATCCATCGCTCAAATTGAAGAAATCAATGCGTCCTACCGCCAGCAGGAATTTAAACTCAACAGGCTGATGGAACTGCAAAGCCAGATGACCGTGACAGCCCCCAAGTCCGGGATGGTGATCTATGCCCGGGATTGGAATGGTAAGCGTGGCCCCGGTTCTCAGGTCTCCTCCTGGGACCCGGTGATCGCAGAGCTACCTGATCTGAGTGAGATGATCACCAAAGCCTATATCAATGAAGTAGATATCACAAAAGTAATCCCGGGCCAGAAAGCAAAAATCACGGTAGATGCCTTTCCCGGCAAAGAGTTTTCAGGCATGGTACTGACAAAGGCCAATATCGGTGAGCAGGTGCGCAATTTTGACACCAAGGTATTTGAAGTCATCATCCTGCTTTCATCGATAGACTCCTTATTGAGGCCGGCGATGACCACAGGTATTTCCATCTTAACTGACTCAATTCCCACTTGCCTGCAGGTACCACTTGAAGCTATTCAGGTAGACAGTGTGAGCTTTGTATACAAGAAAACCAAATCCGGCTATGTGCGACAAGAAGTCGTCACAGGGCCTTCCAATGATATTTCCATCTGCATTGCAGCAGGTCTTCAGAAAGGCGAGCAATTGAGCCTGAATGCTCCTGAAACAGAGGCAGAGATTCCTTTTGTGTATCTCGACGCCACTGAAAAGGAAGCTGCGAAAGCAAAGATGGAGGCAGAGTTGGCAGAGCGGATGAAAATTCAAAACGAACTCGCCAAGACAGTCAAGGCAGATGATACACCACAGGATCAGGATAGCGGCGGAACAATAATCATTTTCTGATCATCTGAAATCAAGTCAAATGAAGGAAAGATTACTATTCCTGTTTAATATCGCTGTCCAGAGTGTGTTGGTCAACAAACTCCGTGGCATCCTCACGGCACTTGGTGTTGTTTTTGGGGTAGCAGCTGTTATCGCCATGCTTGCCATCGGCTCTGGCGCCAAGAAATTTATCCTCGACCAGATGCGTCTCATCGGGACCAACAATATCGTCTTCACGCATAAAGCCCCGGATAAAAACACCGGAGAAGAAGGTGAAGAAGAATCTACGACCTCCACGCCCGATAATGAGTCAGACCTGAAGACCTGGGCTCCCGGGATGTCTAAAAGAGATATTGAAGTAATCAAGACCATTGCCTCCGTTGATCTCGTCAGTCCTGAGATCATCAGGCAGACCAAGGCAATCTACAACGGGAAGATCCTGGATATCCGTTGTGTCGGTGTGACCAATAGTTTTTTTGATCTCAATCGTCTCGAAACCTACAAGGGCACTTTATTTACAGAAGAACATCTGCGCAACGCCATGCCTGTATGTGTGATTGGTAAAAATGTAGAGACCAAATTGTTCAGCGGTAAGGATCCTGTAGGCCAGTCTATCAAATGTGGCAATAACTACTTTACCATCATCGGGGTCCTGGACAAGCGGGTTGCAACCCGTGAAACCCTCACCTCCCTGGGCCTTCGCGATCTGAATTCGGATATATTTATTCCGCTCGATGTATCCTTGATTCGTTTTGGCGACCGCTCCGTCATCCGAAAAGAGCATCTCGGCCGGCAAGGACGAGGTGATGGTAATGATGAGACTGAAGTCCATCAGATTGACAGGCTGGTCGTCAGGGTCAATGATTCAAAGTATCTGCAACCAACAGCAGATGTGATAGCCCGGTTACTCAAGCGAAGACACGAAGGCCAGGTAGATTTTAACATGGAGATTCCAGAGCTGTTATTACAGCAGGAGCAAAAGACACAGGATATTTTCAATCTCGTGCTTGCGGTTATTGCGGGCATCTCCTTACTGGTCGGAGGCATAGGTATCATGAATATCATGCTGGCCTCCGTGTATGAAAGAATAAAAGAGATTGGCTTGCGTCGCGCGCTGGGAGCTACACATCAGGATATCGTGATTCAGTTTCTGATAGAAGCAGTGCTGGTGAGCACGATTGGAGGTTTGATGGGCGTATTCCTTGGGATAGCGGCTGCCAGTGCGATTTCAACCGCGGCGGAGATTCCTACGATTATTTCGTGGTGGTCGATTGTGTTATCCTTTGGCGTTGCTGCTTCCATCGGTCTTGCCTTTGGCATTTTCCCCGCGCAGAAAGCTGCAAGGCTGGATCCGATTGAAGCTTTAAGGACAGACTAGTAAGTGAAAAGTGAAAAGTGAAGAGTGAAAAGTGAAAAATGAAGGTGATTTTTAACCACGTCTTTCGATCGTTGCGGCTTTGCGTCGTTGCGCGAATTAATTTAGCATAGGGTATAGAGCATAGGACATGAAGTGAGCAGTTAGCAGATGCTTACAACTACGCTCAGGAACGGGAATTCTGCTAAGCCCTGAAGGGGCGTTAAAGTAGGAAGGGGGTTCAGCCCCTGACTATAACATATCGTTGAACTGATAAGCTTATGATGAAAGTACATGTACACAAGATCAGGATGATTGCAATGTTGGTCATTGTTGTGTTTGATCAACATATCCATGCGCAAGGGGCTTACCGGCTGACACTCGAAGAAGTCGTTGCCTTGGCACAAAGTGATGCGCCTGATGCATTGCTGGCTTCGACCCGATGGAAGAGAAATTACTGGACCTATCAGTCTTTTCTCGCGGATTTCAAGCCTGCTATCCTGCTCAATGCCAGCACCCTTCCATTATTTAACCGGTCCATTGAGCCGGTCACCCAGCCCAATGGGGAAGAGCTCTATGTCGAAAGAGCGTATATGGACAATAGTCTCAATGTTTCCCTTCAACAGGATGTATCGCTGACAGGAGGTACACTGTATTTTGGAAGTGGATTGAGGCGACTTGATCAGTTTGC
>DATHZY010000200.1:0-6643 GCA_035458325.1 Saprospiraceae bacterium
TGCATCCAACGGTGAAGCACCCTATACCTACCAGTGGACATTGCCTGGTGGAAGTATAGTCTCCGGTCAGGATATAGAGGCTGACACTTCAGGAATGTATATACTCACGGTCATGGATGCAGCGGGTTGTGCAGGTAGCGATAGTATAGAGGTGCCCTTATTTGCTTCACCGGAGGTGTCCATTACATTATCCGATGTAGATAGCACATTATGCGCAGGTGAGTCTGAGATGTTGACTGCAGTAGTCAATGGCGGGCAGCCCCCTTTCGTGTTTATTTGGTTTACGCCAACTTTTATGGATTCTACACAAGCGATTATCTCAGGATCCGCAGGCCTTCATACTCTTGTGGCCATCGATAGCAATGGTTGCACCGACACGGCCCAGGTCACCTTGATAGTCAATGAATCTCCTCAGATTGATTCAACACTTGTCAGTCAGGAAGTTTGTTTCGGGGATTCAGCAACGTTCACTGTCGTATTCAGCGGCGGTCTGGCACCGTTTGATATTCATTGGAATACCCCTATAGGTGAAGACACTGTTCAGACGATTGTTGCTGTTGAAGCAGGAATTTATAGTGTTACAGTCATAGACTCCCTGGGCTGCGCGGATTCGGTTGAAGTTACTTTGCAAGTGAATGAATTGCCCGATCTGGGTCCGGATACATCGCAGATTGATATTTGTGCCGGCGACACGTTCTTGTTGAATACCATGGTCAGCGGTGGTGAAGCCCCTTTTGGATTTATGTGGACCACACCTGTGGGAGTCGATACTGCACAGTCGATCCTTGCCAGCGTTGCAGGAGATTATCACTTGACGGTTACGGATCACAATGGATGCGTTGATGCCACACTTTTTGTCTTAACGGTGCATGCACTGCCTGATGTAGAGCTGGGCATAGATACGATCCATACCACGGCAGATGTCATACTGGACGCCGGACCTGGTTTCGCAGGTTATCTATGGAGCAATGGTAGTATATCACAGACCATCACCATGGGGATGACAGGTTGGGTTTTCGTAACGGTTACGGATAGCTTTGGTTGCACGGATACAGACTCCGTATTTATTGATTTTATTACTGCCGTGACAAACCCCCATTCAAATCCATCTATTCATGTAAGGCCAAATCCGAATCATGGCATTTTTACGGTGGAAGGAAGCATAGAGGGCATACAACCATTTCATATTGACGTATCGAATTCAATAGGGCAGTTAGTGTATTCTTCCAAAGCTCAGGATGTGAATGGTACATTATCACATCAGGTCAATATGAGCTATGCGGGGCCTGGTGTTTACTTTGTAAGAATCTATCTTGGAGCAAGCGTATTTCAGCAAAAAATCATGATCCGATAAGGTTAAGTTCCAATACCTCTGCTGGAAAATGTACATGACTGGAGGATGCTCGCAGGCAGGCCAATTTAGTTAGGGCTGTTTCCGGGGCATCATTTTCCAATCTACGTTTTCATTGTCAATGCAGATCGTCCTGCTTATTAGCATATTGTGGAATTATTGAGCTAATTCAAATTCATCAGCCATGCTTTTAAAAAGCTACTCCTCATGCTCATTCCTTTAGCATCACGATCCCACTAATGCCGTAAGTCTCATAATCACAATTTCCCTTTTCCTGGTCGTAAAGTCAAGGAAGTGTTGTCATTCTTTCGTCAGCAATATCCTCCTATATGTCAGAATACCCCACCGGTGATTCTATAGTGAAATAAAGAAAGGAAGAGAAGAACGACCTGAAGGATCCAGTAAGCGAGATATATCAATATGCTGGCTCCTCGCAGTGAATACCACTATAAATGATTTCTGGATTCATGATTGAGTCGTAATTCAACAAAAGATTTTTAACTGGAGAAAAAAACATAGGCCTTAACCAACAATACCTGTATATCAGCAAACCTTGCAAACCGTTGAATTAAAATAGATTATTAATTTTAACACCAAATCTGGTCAGGAAACATGATACCTGGAGTTGTTTCAGTTTCAACCGGAGATAGGATGAACAGAAATTTATAATTCCAATAAAACCACAATGAGCACACCACCACTATTCACAGATTCAAGGGGATTAGCCATGCGTTTTCATAAAGTAGAAAAGCAGGTAGAGAAGCATTGTTTGACCCGGTAGTTCAGCGTACATGATCCGGTCGAATGCAATCATCATCTTTATACTTTTCCTCTCCACGGGGCGACAACTATTGTCCGGTCAGTCCATTGACATTTTACCCCAATTCCTGTCCTCCAAAGACGGATTGTCACAAGGTTTGGTGCAATCGATTATGCAGGACAGCAAGGGTTTCCTTTGGTTCGGTACCAGGGATGGCCTTAACCGCTACGATGGTTATACATTTCGGGTTTTCAGGCATAATCCATTTGATTCGCTTTCCATCAATGATAACCGGATACGCTCTATGTTGGAGGACCAATACGGGAGAATTTGGGTGGTCACTGAAAGTGGGTTAAACCTGTTCGATCCCAAACGAGAAGTGTTCTACACGCTGCCGATCCCCCACCTTGTTGACAAAGAGGGAGGCTCAAAACTGGAGCACATCGTGACGGGAGAATTGTCGGATGGAATCACGATTACCACATTAGGTAACATATGTTACCAGCTGAAATTGCCGCCATATTCCTATGACCTGAGCCAATTGAGTATTACCGCTTATGATGAAAGTAAATCAACTTCTGCAGGATTATGTGATATCGCGATTGAGCTAAAGATTATTCCGATTAATGATTCACGGTATTTAATCAATACATATGATGGACTGAAAGTGCTTGATTACAAGTTGGACCAAAAGGAATCAAATTTTACGAACGATTTATCATTTTTACCAGAAGGCGTTTTACGTATCCTTGAGCAGAAGAGCGTTAAATATATTTTTAGAGGAGCAAATGGAAATGTTTGGATATGTGATGCCGGTGGGGCTACGATCTTCAATAATGCTGACAGGGTCGTGAAATCATATCCACTTCCCGAATTAGCGCAGATGTGGCAGAAAGGAACAATTACTTCCATGAGTGAAGGGAAGGAGCGGGTCGCTTTTGGGGGTGAATTTGGTCTGGTGGTTCTGAATAAATCGAGTGGACGGGTGGATTTCTCAGTGGACATTGGGGACCCGATTTTTAAATACGGACAGGGCCCATTGTGCATAGATGAAGGAGGAATTATTTGGGTCGGGACAAAAGGGATTGGTGCAATCAAATACGATTTGAACAGCGCTCGATTTTCAGTGAGCAAATCTCCTGCTGACCAGGTCCTGTGTTGGAAAGGATCATCGGTTCGTTCAATATTGGAAACCCGCAATGGAGATATCCTGATAGGTACGATGGAGGAGCTTAAATGGTATTCCGCCCAAACTGAAAATACTGTTTCCCTACTAATGCCAAATTCGATTGTTTCTTCCATGGTGGAGGACCGCAAGGGCAGGGTTTGGGGCACAAGCCAGAAGTTGTTTCGGCTTGAACGGGACAATGCGCATGGCTGGAAACTTTCAGGAGAATATCCTATCCCTAAGGGTGACTATCCACATGGAGCAAAACTTCTCATTTCAACAACTGGTTCGCTTTGGCTTGTCAACCAGCGAAACTTGTGCAGGTTTAATGAGACTTCAGGTGAATTTACTTGTTTTGAACTTCCCCTCCAGATAGAGACATCGGTTACGTTCTATGAATATCCGACACTGGCTGAAGATTCGCTTGGACACCTCTGGGTTGGCTCGACAGCCGGGCTCATGCGGTTTGACACCTTTTCCCACTCTTTTACCAATTATACGAATGATCCGTCAAATCGAAATTCATTGGGCCATAGAGTCGTCAGGTCCATATTGCCTGATCCCCTGCAACCCCGAAAGTATTTGTGGGTGGGTACGGCAGGTGGAGGATTGGATAAGCTTGACATGGATAAGGACATTTTCCATCACTTTGGCCAGGCGGATGGATTGCCCGATTTGGTCATTTATGGACTGCTTCCAGACCGTAAAGGCAATATCTGGATGAGCACAAACCGGGGCGTCGCTGTCATGGATGTAGCAAGTGAAAAGTTCAGATGTTTTGATATCAGGGATGGCTTGCAGGACAATGAATTCAATTCAGCGGCTTATTCGCTCACACATGATGGGGTTATGTTTTTCGGCGGGGTATCCGGGTTAAACCGATTTCGCCCGGAAGCGGTACTCATCAAAAATAATCGTACCCCGAAAGTGGTCATCACCAGCTTTCGTGTTTCAAACCGCGAAGTTCCCCTGCGGCAAAACATCTTTGGATTTGATGAAAATCCTGCCTATGCTGATGAGCTTCGTATACCACAAACAATCAAATCATTTTCACTGGAATTTGCAGCACTGGACTTTGCGGAGCCTGACAAGAATCAATTTGCTTACCGGCTGGTGGATTTCGATGCTGAATGGCAATATTCCGGCAATAGGCATATGGCAACGTATACCAATCTTGACCCGGGCACCTATACTTTCCATGTGAAGGCAGCTAATAATGATGGTGTGTGGAATGACCAGGGGGTATCCCTCAAGATCATTATTGTGCCACCCTGGTACAGGACCTGGTGGGCTTATATCCTTTATGGAATAGGTATCTGGGGAATTCTCTATTTCTTCCGGAGCAAGGAATTACTGGAACAGAACCTCAAGCACGAACTGGATATAAAGCAGATAGAGGCACAAAAGCTAAAAGAAGTCGACAGTTTAAAATCAGATTTTTTTGCCAACATTTCCCATGAGTTTCGCACACCGCTGACGTTGATCCAGGGATATATTGATCAGCTGGAACTCCAGATTTCGAATGACGTCTTGTTGCAGCCTGTTCAGGAAGTCTCCAGGAATAGCCGGAAACTATTGCAACTGATCAATGAGATCCTGGATCTGTCCAAGATTGATGCGGGACGGATGAAATTGGAATTGAAGGAGCAGGATCTTATTGCCTTTCTCCGAAACCTTGTGCTTGCATTTCAGCCTGTAGCCCAACGTAGAAATATTGACCTGGATATGGCATCTGATGTCGAATCCATATCGTTTGCTTTTGACGAGCTTAACCTGGAAAGAGTATTTATGAATCTTCTTTCCAATGCCCTGAAGTTTACGCAGGATGGGGGAAGCGTTGCGGTTAGCGTTAAAGCTTTTTCATCCGTCGAGAAGCCGGAAGAAGATCCGAAATCGGTGATGGTTCAGATCAAGGATAATGGCACAGGGATAGATTCGAAATCGATCCGGCACATCTTTGACCGATTTTACCAGGGCGATTCACCGGGCAATCGAAAAGGGGGTACCGGCATTGGTCTGGCGCTTGTTAAAGAATTGGTCCAATTACATGGTGGAGATGTATCCGTTGAAAGTACACCGGGAGAAGGGACCATTTTTACAGTTATGCTGCCTGTAGTTCATATAGATCAGGTCACTGAAATGGCGATCGGTTCCATCCCTGTTGCCACCCATTTTGATATTGACCAGGATTTGCGTGAGAGTGATTTGGAATCCGATCATGGTGTGACGAATGGTTCACCGGATACGAAGGTCCAGATACTCCTGGTTGAAGACAATCCGGCTATTCGGAAGTTAATCAGGGGGCAACTTCAAACTTCCGGCTACAGCCTGTTGGAAGCGGAAGATGGGGCGCAGGGTTTTCAATTGGCGATGCAGAGTGTGCCGGACCTTATTATCTCGGATGTCATGATGCCGGTGATGGATGGTTTTGCTTTTTGCCAGGCCATCAGGGAACAGGAATCGACGAGTCACATCCCGGTCATCATGCTGACAGCCCGTGTAGAGGATGAAGACCGGCTCAGGGGCCTTCAAATCGGTGTGGACGATTATTTGACCAAGCCCTTCAATGCAAAAGAATTGTTGGCCCGTATGGATAACCTCCTGCGTCAGCGTAAGCTACTGCGGGAGCGATTCCGGACGATGACGGTCATACAGCCAGCTGAAGTCAGTGCTATACCCGCTGATCAGGCTTTTATGGAAAAAATAGTGGCAGCGATTGAGGATAACATGGAGAATGAACAATTCGGAGTCGAGGCGCTTGGCGAAGCGGTTCATCTCAGTCCTAATCAACTCCACAGGAAATTAACGGCGTTGATCCATCAATCCCCCGGACAGCTCATCCGCACGATGCGTCTGCAGCGAGCCGCTGATCTCCTGGTTCACCGGACCGGAACCATTTCAGAGATTGCCTACCAGGTAGGCTTTAGTGTCCCCGAAAATTTTACCCGGAGCTTTCGCAAGCAATTTGGACTTTCCCCCACGGAATATATTTCCACTAAAGATCGCCCCAACACCTGAAGAGATTGAGTGATGGCGAAATGGACCTCCGGTCATTTTTGGACTGGTGTGTATTGTAATTGTAAATCAATCCTTTATCCATAGCTTAAGTAAGAAAATGACAGCAAAACAGTAGAAAAGGACAGGGTCTCTACCTGAATCATAAGCCAATTTTGGGAAAAATTAATTCACTCCACAAAATTCCTTATGATGAAAAATTCAGTGTATTTTAAATGGGACCTATGGCCTTTTTTGATCGTAGTGTTATTTGTCCTGCCACTATCCAGCCGGGCGCAGGATGTGGTCACCTTTGACAGTAATAATCATAGTGATTATTCCCTTTGCTTCAATTATTCCTTAGACAAAG